>JBDLIQ010000003.1:0-83398 GCA_039714775.1 Bacteroidota bacterium | reverse complement strand
GATCCTTACCTGATCATCACCGACAGTTTAATTGAGCCATGGTTGGTAGAGCATAATGGACTGACCGGCGAAGAGATTCTGGAGGTGCAGAAGCTCTATGCCGACTGGTGGACGGAGCATGGCGAGGAAGGGGTGGCTGACGGACCTCAGCCTCTGGAGGGAAGCATCTATATGTGGTTCTGATTTACTTCCCACAGGATTTCCATGTTACATTTTGTAACTTACATTTTGTAACCCACTGTTTCTATCTCTATTTCTTCCCCCCGCCACCTGTCATCTGAAGTGAGTCGATCTTCCGGCACCGTCTTCAGACGGAAGCTCCGATGGTATCGCCCTTTACAGATTTATGCATAAGCCTGCATCTGTGTAGACATACATACGAAAAACACCAATATCAATCCGTTGAACATCCACATTGGTAGTAAAACTTAGCTCAATATTGGATGTTAATCGAATGTTCACTCCCAGGTTTGTATTGATAGTAGGACCATACCATGAATATAAATTCAGGCCCACTCCTACCTTTGGTTTGATGAGATGAGACGGATAGGTATACTGAATCTGTAAAGGGATCTTGATGTTCAACATCAAACCACTTGTACTCATTTCAAAATCGATAGAGTCATACTGAGTGTAAATGAATTCAAGGCCGGTTTTAAAACGGATGTTCTCTGATCTCGGGACTCTCCACATATACACATGAAGCCCTGCCCCAAATAATCCAGGATTGAAAGAGTCTCGATAAAGTTGCACGTCTGCAAACGGTTCCAGGGTCACTTTAAAATAGGTCTTCTCTTTTTCATATATGACACACTGACTCTCCTCGCAAACCAGGTTGTGGTAATCTTCTGCCAATTCGGTCAGGTTCTTGTGGCCAGGCTGTCCAAAATTATTGATCCGTGATTGCAATTGCGGTGCATCATGCATGTAATAGGTCAGCACCCCCACATGTTGTTTGCTTTTATATAACAGCTCCTTTCCCTCTATCACCACTTCCTCTTCATTATAAGTAAGCTCTGTCAGATCCGCACCTCTCTTTTGCACGAAATACCTCCACCTGCCCTTATCCGACAGGAAATAGATGTCAAGCTCGCCTTTGATTATGTATTCCAGGAAGAGTTTCCTGTTTTCCAGCTCTTTGGATACAAAGTACTTGCTGTCTTCGAATCTGTATGCAGCAATTTCGTGGGGGAAATAATCCCTGACCTCGGTTCCTTGCCTGAACCTGCAGGTTACACTCAAGGATGCGGGTGAAGCGTAGTTGATCTCCCCCCGCAGGGTATCGCCTGAATGTAAGATCACATATCCGGGTCTGAAATCCTGTTGTGCATGAAGGGTACCTGCTGAGATAACCAGCAGGAATAAGGGAATTAGTTTAAGACGCATATATGCCGGGGGTGGGTGGGTTTAGGATGATCTCTTTTTGTTTAAGTCCAAGATACCATTTTTTTTCTACTCTGTTCCGGCCCTGATAAGCTTCCATTCATCTACACATAAAAAGGACCCGTCAAAAACGGACCCTAAAACTGAATCTCAATCGGCCGGGGCCCGTATAGTTATATAAGCGCAAACCGGTTCGTATACGGCCATTCATTCATTCAAAAACCCAGCAAAATGAGAACTATAGCATTTATGCTGCTTGGCATCTTATGCTCTTTTCCGAGCCTGAACGCCCAGCAGACAGACCAGGCAACCATTCATTTTAACCATAACTCATACAGGCTGACCGGCCAGGCAAAGAGCCGGCTGGACAAGGTCGTTGAATCCGCCAGAAACAAAGAGGGCATCCGGGTAGAGATTGCGGGGCATACGGACAGTGACGGGGAGGAGGATTACAACAGGTTCCTTTCGAAAAGAAGAGCCATTGTTGTACAGGAATTTTTCCTGGCGGGGGGAATCGATGTTGAGCGAATCAATATTTCATATTTTGGTGAGAATCGGCCGTTGAATTCAAACGAAAGCGCAGAGGATAAGCAGATGAACCGACGGGCGGAGATATCCATCACCAGCAAAAAAGCTGCCGGACCCGCTATTTTTTCCATGTTCAGAAAGGATCCCCAGCGCTTTAGGTTCCCGGCCAACCGGGATATATACATCGAAGGCAAGGAGGGCACAGTAATTGAGATTCCGGCCAACTCGCTGGTCGGGAAGGACGGACTGCCGGTTACCGGCGATATTGAGATCTCACTGCTCGAGTACTATAAAAAGTCTGATATCATCCTGGCCAATCTCCACACCATGTCAGATACCTTTCTGCTGGAAACAGCAGGGATGATCAATATCGAGGCCAGAAGCGGAGGTGAAGAGCTGAAACTCCGGGAGTGGTCGGACATGTTTGTCACAAACGGCAGAGACAGTATTCCCGAAGAGATGGATATCTTCCTGGGAGAGGAAGAGGAGGGCCGGGTCGACTGGAGGCAGCAGGGCGGTATCCCGGAATACATGGGTGCTGGAATAGCCGTACCTATAGGTTTTGATGGCAATATCGATTCTGCGTATATGCTTCTGGAGCTCTCCCGAAGGAGCAATGAGGATAGTCTATGGGCCCATTCCAATATAGAGAGCCGCAGAAGCAGCAATATCTCTTCGCGACGCAGGAGAGTGATCAGAATGGGATGGGTGAACTGGGACAGGCTCCTGAAATATACACAGAGCACCGGTCTTCTTCTACAATTGGAAAACAGGAAGCCCCAAACAAGTACAAGACTTGTGTTCAGGGAATTGGAGGTCATTGTAGCACCCTACGGTACAAATCAAAATATAACCACATTTAGAAACCTCCCTGTTGGACAGGAGGTTACTCTTATGACAATTGGTCTGGATGGAGAGCAGTTATACTATGCGGAAAAACAGTTCACAATCGAAAGAGGCATGAAAGTAAACCTGGAACTCCTGCCCGTAAACAGCAATGAGTTGGAACAATCACTAGGAGAGCTGGATCAGTAAAAACAAAAAAGCAGCCTCTTCGACTATTTCTTCGCTTTTGCAGCAGCCGGCTTCGGTTTGGTATCGTCCGAGCGCACATGCAGGTCGGTCTGCGGGAAGGGGATCTCGATGCCGGCCTTGTTCAGCGCTTTGTTCAGGTTGGTGTTGAGCTCGCTCGCCACAACCAGGATGTTGTCCACGTGGGTCCATACCAGCAGCCGGAAGTCCAGCGAGCTGTCACCGAACCCTGTGAAGTAGGCGCTTGGAAACGGTACTTTTCTGACCATCTCGTGTTCCGATGCGATCTCCTTCAGTATTGCCAGCACCACCTCCGGGTCGGTTCCGTAGGCCACCCCGATCAGGATCTCGACCCGCCGGGTTGAATCGGAGAGGGTCCAGTTGGTCATCTGGTCGGAGATGAGGTTGCCGTTGGGAACGATCACCTCGGCGCCGTCGAAGCTTCTTACTGTGCTTGAACGCAATCCGATGGACTTCACCGTGCCCAGTACGCTGCCCACCTCAACCACATCGCCCACCTTGATGGGACGCTCGAAGGCGAGGATCAGCCCGGAGACCATGTTGTTGAAGATGTTCTGCAATCCAAACCCGATTCCCACCGAGAATGCACCCAGCACGATGGAGAGGTTGGTCAGTGCCATCCCGGCAGCCTTTGCTGCAAGGAAAAATCCGCCGGAGATCAGCACGATCCTTAGTAGCAGGATGATGGTGCTGGGAACCCCTTTCTCTGTCTTGACCCGGGTAAAAACATCTTTTTCAAGAATGTGGCTGAGGATGCGGGTGATCATAATCGACAACCAGATCACGAAAATAAAGATCAGGATGTTGCCCAGGGTGATGTCTACGGCCCCGAGTTTCAGGCCATCGGTAAGCAACCCCCTGCCCCATTCGAACAGGGCATCCTTTAACCTGAAGATCCTGAGTGCAGTGGTAAAGAAGAAGAGCCAGAGAAAGAGGTCGATCAGCCAGACCACCTTTTTGTAGATCACCTCGAACTCCTCTCTGATCACGTTGGCCTTCTGTACATAGTTGCTTGCCAGGAAAAAGAAGACAAGGGCATCGGCCACCTTTGTAGCCACCTGGATCCCTATGGCCAGTACAGCGATCTGGATCGGCAACAGGGTGAAGAACTCGGCCAGCCGGAATGCGCCAGCCAGGTTTGCGATCACCGCCAGGAAAAGCAGCACGGTAAAGACCAGGACCAGGAGCCTGTATATCCTTTGCATGGCCGGGTTGGCAAGTTTTGATTCAAGCGGTTTTTTAACAATGAGCCACACAAAGAGCCAGAGCCCGGTTATTGAGAAGATCATCAGCACGATCCTGAGCAGGATATCGGGAAAGTAGGCCAGCTCAAAGAGGAAGGTGGCACTGTAAAGGATAACCAGCACCAGGATCCATGTTCTGAGGACACCGCCGAAAAGCCGCACCACAATGATCATCATGGGCACCATCATGATCACCAGGTTCAGTGCGGTAAAGGTGTGTGGCAGATCGGAAAAGATAAACCGGACCATCAGTGCCACCACGAAAAGGATGGTGACCACGGGTGAGTTGACAAGGGTCTTTTGCATCTCCGAGATCTCAAACTCCTCGGTAGAGATAACCCGGGCAAAGTGCCTGCTGTACCAGACTGCAAAGATCAGCAGGAGCACCAGGATGATGGTGACTGCGATCATGGGTGCAGCGTACTCTGCTTTCAGGATCTGGAAGTCGGTCTTAACCGATTTTGTAAACTGGTCGACATGTTTTGACACCAGGGTAGAATCGCCCAGGTGCTTCAGATCCCGGAAAAAGCCCGGCATTTCGGCGCTGAAAAGGCTCTCACCCAGCGCGATCTTCGCATCCCTCACCCTGCTCTGCAGCTGCTCCAACTCCCCTCCCCTGTCTATCAGCCTGTCCTGCTCACCCAGCATGGTGGCCAGGTCGGTACTCAGCAGCTCCCTGACCGAATCGATCCGGTGAACAATGTTATCAATGCGATCAAGCCTGGTATCGATCATCTCCTCTTCGGGTATGGACTGGAGGGTAAGCTGCCATCTTGCCTTGTTTTGATCAAGCCGGCCGACAACCTCCTCAAGATCCACTGCCCCCTTCGCCAGGCGGTCCTGCAGCTGGTCCAGCGTCCCCCGGTAGGAAGCGGCCCTCTGTGTAATGCTTTCAAGCTCCCTGATACTTACATCCTGCAGGGTGATTACCGTGGAGTCGGCAAGAAACTGGTGAATGGTTGAAAAGAGCGTATCGATCTCACTGACATAACCGGCAATTACCTCCCCGGAAAGATGCGACTGTCCCGATTCGCTGATCAGGCTGTTCGATGCACTGAAGGCCTCGGTGATCGCGGTTGACTCAAAGGGCCGGATACGGAGGCTGTCGGTGGTTGTTTGGGGTGTCTCCTCCTGGGTGGTCTGGGGGATAACACCCTGACCCCGGACGACATTAGAAACCAACAGGAATGTGAGCGTGAGAAGAAATGAAAAGTGCTTGATATGCATTGTGCAGGCTATTTTTATATATCTACAAAGACCTATTTCTAATAAGAAACAGAATCATAGTCATAGTGTTCAAACAATGCCTCCAGTGCTCTCCCCGCTGCAAGCAACATGGGATCAGCAGAGAGTTCGTTCCCAACAGCCTCCTTCATCCATTCCTGGGGGGTTAACTTTCCGAGACTGTAAATCCGACCCACCTCTGCAGCAAAATCTTTCCCCTTAAGGTGCTGTTCAACCTGGAACTGTATGAGCGATCCGATGGCATAGTTGGCCAGGTAGAGGGGATAGGAGACCATGTGGCTGTAAACTGCCAGGATGGGTTCGTTCTCAACACCGAAAACAGGTGCAAAATATTCGTTCCAGACCTCCTTTGCAATCCTGATGGTGGCCTCTTTCAGCTGCTCCGGTGTCGCATCCTCATTGGCGTACATCCACTCCCAAACACGCATGTCCACCAGGGAGACCCCCATGATCTCAAAGGTGACCCAGAAATCATCCAGCACCTCCTTGTGACTGTAGAGCGGATCGGGCTGGTCCATTCCAAGTAATTTCAGATCCTGCTTCTGGAAGACAAAGGCCAGTGCTTCGGTAAAGCCCGTATTGGGAACTCCATTGAGTATATAGTAATCCACATCATGCAGGCTGATGGTCTGCTCCACATTATGTCCGAATTCATGCACTGCAATGTTGTATCCCTTATAATCCATGCCATCTTTACCGATTCGTGTGCGAAGATGCGCCTTTTCAGATTTCATGGAGGCGCCCCAGGCATGTCCCGACCCCCGGGCCGCGTCTACCACAATGTGGGAGGTGATCTCCCTGGCACTCCCGGTATCGAATCCCAGTTTAACCAGTATTTCCGGAAGGTCTTTTTCAAAAGCTTCAGGAGAGGGATATTTCTTACTGGTCATGTCGTCAAGTCTGGCCGCATCAATTCCGCTGCGGGGCTTAAATCCGTCATACCATATGTCATAGGCCTCCAGATCCCGGCCCAGCTCCTTTTTGATCAGCCCGGCCACCTCTTTTAACAGGGGCGATGATGCAAATTCAGTAAAAAGCTTTGTCACATCCTCCTGTGAGATCTCTTTCTCCCCGGCGAAGCTTCTTTTGAGAAATGTATTCATTTCGGGCTCATAGGGGTCCATGGCTTTCAGCGCCCTGAAATTCCCAAGGATCTGGTTGTAGCGCTCATTATCCTCCGGCGCGAGGTCAAGCCGGTTTCCATCCTTGAAGGTTTCATTGGTGTAAGGATTCCAGGTGTACTCCTCGCTATTGATAACCGCTGCGGGGATCTCCTGGTAAATGATCCGCTTCATCGCTTCGTAGATGAGACGTTGTTTTTCAAGTCCCTCCTCGTTGTAGTTGGATTTTATCTCATCCCTCAGATTCCAGTGGAGTAAAAGTTGCATGCCGGGATCGAAAAGTGCATTGTTTTCCCGGTCCAGCAGTTGCCCCACGAAAATATTATACCCGGAGATGTATATTTCGGAATTGGTGGAGACCTGGGCGTAGTTTTGCATCAGTTCAGGAGGGATCCTGGATGTAAAGAGATCTCCCAGGCGGGCATATGCCCACTGCTTCCTGGACCAGGAGGCACCCAGCTCGTTCTTTTCGTCAAGACTGTACCCTGGGAAGTTCAGGGCGATCATGAATGCAATTCTGTTATTGTAAAGGTCTTCAGAGAGATGAGCGCCCGGATTGTAAGCGCCAAAATCCTGGTCGATCTTATGAATCGGTCCCATATCAAGGTGCAGGGGAGACTGCAGGTCCAGGCCGATCTTATTAAAATGGCCGAACAGAATTTCAATATTCCTTGAGACTTTTTCAAATACCTGGTCAAGCTCCTCCGGATCACCGATATAGTTATCCATTACAAAGGAGTGAAAGGCATCCTCATCCCCGTTATCTGCTCTCCAGAGGGAGGCTGCCTGGTTTACCCCTTTTTCTATCCTTTCAGACTGAGCCACCCCATACGCTTCAACCAGCTTCTCTGCTAATGTTTTAATGGTTGATTCATCGACTGGTGATTGATTGGTTGATTCCGGTTTCTGAACATCCGAACAGGATGCCATCAGGATCATGGCGCTAAAGAGAACAAGAAAGTTCTTCATGGTGATGGGTTTTAATGTTGAAATGGTTGTGCCAGATGTAAAAATAAGCAATATATTACTTATGAAAAGCAAACAAAGCTAAATATGAAAGTCTACAGCATCAGCAAACCCGCTTTCTGGGGGATTGTCCTGCTCATTCTGCTGCTGCCCCCCTCCAGGCACTGGAAATTGATGTTTGGAGGGGAGAGAACCACCGGGACCGTGGGGGAGTTTGCACCAATGTGGCATGAAGCATACTTCGAAGGGCAGGTACTGGAACATGCCAGCGAGGTGTTTTTCACAGCTGGTGACAGCATCTGTATGACCCATGGTCCGATAAACTACCCGCTCACCTATGGGAAAAAGGTGATCGTGATCTACAAACGGAATAATCCATCCAAAAGCTGCATCGTCACCTTCTCCGCTTTATACCACACAAACTACTCTGTACTGCTCATCATCATCCTGGTGGTCTGGTTGGCTTTCTACCTCTCCTATAACCGTTACCGTAAAAAGGCAACACCCTCCTGACTGAGGGATGCTCCAGGTCGGGATCCAGCAGCACCAGGTCGGCATGGGCACCCACCTGGAGTCCGTGCAGGTTGTTTTGGTTCAGCAACTCTGACGGGTTTACCGATCCCATATCCCAGGCGTGGGAGAATCCTGCAATCCCAGCCATCTTCCCAACCCCGCCGAGCAGGTTGCCTGCCGATCCCGCAAGGCTTTTCGGGTTCCTCTCCAGATGAAGCCTCCCCTCCTCTGTGAGCCGCACCTTTCCTGTGGCAGGAGAATCATATAATCCCGGCTTCAAACCTGCATAGGTCATGGAGTCGCTCACAAGAACCGCCCTCTCCCCTTTCACAGCTCCAAAAACCTTCAGAACAGCATCAGGCAGGTGAAATCCGTCGGCAATCATGCTGGCATAGAGGCGATCTTCGGCCAGCTGGTCCCAGATATAGTTTGGATGACGGGGCAGGAGCGGGTGACAGCCGTTCCCCAGGTGTGTCGAGAGGGTGGCTCCCGCCTCCACGGCCCTTCGGACAGACGCGCTGTCAGCATCCGTATGGCCCAGGGCAACCACCATCCCCATCTCAACAGCTGCCCTGATCAGCTCCTCGCTTCCGGGCAGCTCAGGGGCCAGGGTAATGATCCTGATCATCCCGCCCGATTCGGCCTGCCACTGTTCGATAAGCTCCGGGTCGGGATTGATGCAGTAGCGTTTGGGATGGGCACCCCTCGGACCCTCCTCCTTCGAGATAAAGGGACCTTCGATATGGATTCCCCCGATCATCCGGGCAGAGAGCCCTCGCCCGCCCGACGCCTCTGCCAGGGTTTTGAGTAGTTCGCTGCTCTTTTTCTTTGATCCGGTTATCAGGGTCGGAAAGTACTTTGTCACCCCTGTCTTCAGCAACTCCTCCGATGCCTGTTCGACCTGTTCAGGGGTTAGCTGCCGGTCATTAAAATCAACTCCTTTGTAGCCATTGACCTGCAAATCCACCAGTCCGGGGGCGATTACAGGAAGCTTTGCCCTTTTGCTCCCGGCCGCCCTGTAGAGCGAGTTGATATCGGTTATGCTGAAAATAAGACCATTGAAGATCCCCAGGCGGATCACCCGCCCGGTTTTATAATGGATCCCTTCAAGAATGACCTTCTCTTTATTCACTGTTCCAGCTGTTTATATACTGACCTCTTACGACCCGCTCTGGGTTGCAGCGTCATATACAGGTTAAATTTAGCAACTACTGCTAAACACAATCCCTAAACTTTGCCGAACTTATCACAACCGGCTCTTTTTTTTTCAAAATAACTGTCATAACAGCAAATGCAAAAAAACCTTAAAGGCAAAATATTACCGGACAGCTGAAGTTTCTTAAATAGAGAACAGGCAAAGAGAATCAACACACAATAACTTAACTTTACCATATGAACCTTCGCAAGCTGCTTGTCGTCGTCACCGCCTTTGCCATCGCCATGGGATTCCTCGAATCGGCCGTGGTGGTCTACATGAGGGAGCTCCTCTACCCGGGCGGATTTGAGTTCCCCCTCTCCCCCATCCCGGTCAACCTGGCCATCACCGAGCTGCTCAGGGAGGTGGCCACCCTGGTGATGCTGGTCACCATCGGAATGGTGGCGGCCAACAGAATGATATCAGCTAACGGGATGACAACCGGCGGGGAAAGTGCCTCCGGGAGGTTCTCCACCGGTTTTGCCTGGTTTATCTACAGCTTTGCCATCTGGGACATCTTCTACTATGTCTTTCTCAAGCTGTTGTTAGGCTGGCCCCAGTCGCTGATGACCTGGGATGTGCTCTTCCTGATCCCCACCACCTGGACGGGACCGGTACTCTCGCCGGTAGTTGTATCGCTGACCATGATTTTGCTGGCTATGGTGATCCTGGTCTGTGCTGAGCGCGGAACACAGACCCGCATCCGGAGGCTGGAGTGGATGGGGCTGATTCTCGGGTCGCTGGTTCTGATCTTCGGATTTGTATTTGACTATTCACAACACATGCTGGCCCACTTCTCCCTCTTTGGCATGCTTCAGGTGAAAAACCCGGAGGTGCTTGAGGTGGCCACCAGCTACATTCCAAACCGGTTTCCCTGGTGGATCTTCTGTATAGGAGAAGGGATAATCCTTGCCACCATTGCGCTCTACAGGCGGCGGGTTAAAACAGAGCCTTGATCCGTACAGAGGCCTGTTTTTGGGACAACAGGCTGTTCTGATTCTTTGGGCAACTCAGTCATAGTGAAACCTGCACTTTATAATGCGGATTTCATCGTCATTCACCTGGTAAATCAGCCTGTGTTCCCCGTCAATTCGACGGGACCAATATCTATTGTAGTTGTGTTTCAGGGGCTCGGGTTTTCCAGGTCCCTTAAAGGGATCTCTTGAAATCTCTTTAAGCAGAGCATTGATGCGTTTGAGCATCTTCTTGTCGGTTCGTTGCCAGAAGAGATAGTCCGTCCATGATTTTTCATTGAAAACAATCCTCATGGGTCAATGAGATCTTTTTCGAAATAGTTACCCTTTTCAAATTGTTCAATAGATTCATCAAGCCAACGTGCATTGGCTTTTGAGGACAATTCATGTTCGGTTGCCTTGATGGAGTTATACTCGTCCAATGAGATAACCACCACGCCACTGTCCTTTCCCCGGTTAATAATCAGGGTCTCATAATCATCAATTACCAGGTCCAGGTACCTCTTTATCTCCTTCCTGAAATCTGACATGGTTGTGCTTAACATGTTGCTTTTTTTGTACATTATTTTATACAAATTTAAGTACATTCTTCAAAGATGTCAAGCATTTTACATTGAAAGGACCTTTTTTAGTCCAATTTTAATCTGACCAAGGTTATTATCTGATATTTCTCCAATTCTCTTAACAAAACGGACCTGTGACACCGATCGAATTTGAAAACAATCTGCTGAAGAAACTTTTACAAGACCATTCAAAACAGATGGCTTTATCATGATCATCCATGGAGCTGATCGAAATCTTTCTTTCCAATCAGTAAGTGGCACAATTATTCTCAATGGTAACTTCCCAAGAGCATCATCATTAACAATTACTGCCGGCCTTGTTTTCTTGATTTCCGATCCAATAGTCGGATTAAGATTGATTATCCATATCTCGCCCTGTTTCATAGAAATCATCCTGGTCAATATCATTAAAGGCCGTTAACTCTTGATTGGTTCTGTACTCAGCTGCCAAAGAATCTGCAGCTGTTGAGAGCCCATCCTTGGGTTCATCCTCACGAATTGAACCAATGGCTTCCTTAATGACAATCTTCCGCATACGAATCGGAAGTTTCTTGATCTCCTTTATGATTTCCTCTGTTTTCATGACCGATTCAGGTATGCGAAAGATACAAATAATACAACATATTAAAGTTCACTGAACATTGTTTTATGTGTTAATGCCCGATAATATCAGCCTCACCAAACCGGTTTTATCGTAACTTTTTTTACATTATTCGCATCGTTCTGCTACTTTTAAGGAATGAACCTCTGGATTGTTGCCCTGATCGTATTCCTGATAAATCTCCCCTTCGGTTACTGGAGAGCCAATACAAAAAGATTCTCGGCCCAATGGTTCCTGGCCATTCACATCCCTGTTCCAATGGTGATCGCACTTCGCATCTTTTCCGATATCGGATTCGGCTTCACCACCTACCCTGTGCTGGTGGGGGCCTTTTTCCTGGGACAGTTTTCCGGGGGACTCGTGCGTAAAGCCAGGCGCTGAACAGACCCCACGTTGAGTGGGCCTTGTTGCAACTATCTGTTTATGAGAGTGCAGATGGCTTCAGCACCTGTGCTGCAAATCCACTCTTTGTGGCAACGGCATCATAACTCCAGGGTGGCGCAATGCACTCAGGGCACCAGTGTCCGCCCTTTAGCACCGCATGGGGGGTCATCTCGAAGGTGTGTCCCTGGCAGCAGCTCCATGTGAGTTTCATATCTATCTCTCCGCTCCAACTGGCATCCCCGGGAGTTCCTGCACCATCGGGAGATCCGTTGAGAAGCGATCCGCCCCTGAACCCGGCCGCCTTCTGAAGATCTGCCATCTCCAGTTTCCTCTTCGATTCATCGTAGCCGTGATCCAGCCTGGTGTATGGCTGATCATGATCCAGCGGGGGGAAGGGAGCGTCCCAGTCCGGAATATTCTCCCAGGCCTCCTTCGATCCGAAGAATGCATCGATCCTTCCCCGGTCATCCTCCCTGATCCAGCGAAGGGCTCCCCGGGGTTTCAGTGCAAGTTTTTTCAGCTGACTGTATGTGATGACGCCAACCAGCCACCTGAAGGGTGGTACATATCTATTGCACCATGCGGTGAGCTGCAGGTACCATGGGAATGTACTCCAAACCTCCCGGTAGAAATCCTCCTGGCTCTCTCCTCCGCCCCAGTGTTGCAGGTACTTATTGAGCTGTGTGGCATCATCATAAAACTGCTGATGAAAGTTCTTCAGCGCAAACCAGTGGCGTTTCATCACCTTCCGTGCATCAAGCCCCAGCATCCGGTAGATCCTCTCCAGAAACCCGATGTAGGTGGTCCTGCACTGAGCTCCCCCCGAGATGTTGAAGTACCCGCCCCAGAAACCGGAATCGCCTGGCACCTCCAGGCAGCTGACCAGCAAACGGCCCGCATCCCTGACAGTGATGTTCTCCATGCAGGTGTGCAGCGGTTGGTGGAACATGATGGGGTCCATGAGGGAGAAGATCCCGGGTATCATGATGAAGGTCTGCCTCAGGGAGACCCGGTGCCTGATGCGGGACTGCATCACAACCAGTTCGGCGCTGATCTTCGAAAGGGCATAATGGTCACCGACACTTGGAAGGATGGGATCGCCGGTACGCCCCACATGCACCGGGGGCAACCGGTCTCCGTACTGCGCCACCGATCCGATATGGACCATCCTGGTATGTTCGGGGTTCTCTGCCTCGATGGCCTCCACAATGTGGCGGGTACCCTGCAGGTTCACCCGGTATACCATTTCGGGATCCCTGTCCGCCGCAGGCGGGATCAGTGCCATGGTATGAAGGCACCAGTCGATCCCCCGGCACGCCTCCTCCACATCCTCCCGGTTCAGTGCATCACCCCAGACGATCTTCAAACCGGCTCCATCCCGTTCATAGGGTCTGAACAACCGCCTGTTCTTTTTCGAAGGGCGGAGCAGCAGGACAATTTCATACCTCTCACGTCTCTCCCATAGCAGCTTGAAGGCCTCGAAACCCATCGATCCGGATGCCCCCGTCAGTAAAACCCGCTCGTTCATATCACCTTTCACTTTCGATTTCGTCTCTTTCGATTAAACCCATCAGGATAACACGCTTTTGCAGTCTTCACAATGGCCGCTCTCACGTCACATGAACCATGGCCCAGGAGTGCAGCCGATTGGGCTCCGTCCAGGTAATACTCCCTGCTGATGATGTCATCAAATATATATGCGAGGTTCAGCCCCGGCTCCCTGTCATTCCGACGCTCCCTCCACATGATGAACCGGCCGGCTATTCCCGCCATCCAGTGTGGAATATGGATCAGTCTGCGGTTTACCCCGATGGCGTGGAACATGATGGAGAACAGTTCACTCCAGCGCATATTCTGATCACCTATCGCATACATGGTCCCCTTCTCTCCAAGCTCAACAGCCCCGGCAATGGCTTCAGCCACATTTCCCGCACAAACCATGGATGAGCCACCGTCGGGATAGAGGACCGGATTCATCTTCAGCAACCGGTCAAAAAAGGCATCTTTCCAGAGTGGAGTGCGTTTGGGCATGGTGCCGAAAATATAGGGTAGTTCAAGGACCATGGTCTCCATTTCATCTCCTGAAGCGAGCAATACCGCTTCGGACTGCTCTGCCCTGGCTTTGATGTAGGGGTGCCTTTGGGTCAGCTGCAGCTGGGGCCATTGGCGGTTAAAGTAGTTCAGGTACGATCCAAGCAGAACAGCCCGCTTAACACCAGCCTCACGGGCAGCTTCAAACACCCGGGCAGCTGCCACCACCAGCCTCTTCCGGAAAAACAGGTAGGCAGGAGCATCGGGTATGGTCCTGTCGTCCGGACCAACCGCATAGACCATGGCATAGAATCCTTCAAATTGGGCCTTTAGCTCATCTTTTGTCATGGAGAACACATCGCCTGTCACCGTTGTGATCTCTTTTGGATACCATCCCTCCAGGTCGATATCGTCAATGGCCAGGGAGGTGACCAGGTACCCCCTGCGAAGGAACTCCAGGCTGGCGTGATACCCCAGCAATCCGGTTCCCCCGACAACTATTATGCGGCTGGTTGACGACACTGGTTTCTCTTTTTGTATCAGTAAGTTACAATAATAATCCTTTCGAACCGCTTTACTCATTCCGCAATTCTTTGTTGAGTACCCGCTCTTTCAGTGCGCTCCTGGTGATTACCTGGATCCAGAGCCATCCGTTGACCATAAGCAGGGCCAGCCAGAGCAGGATGGAGGTAACCGAAGTGCCGGTGTGGGCACTCGCAATGGAGGGCAGTGTGGCGATGATGGCTGTACCAAACCCGGCCCCCACTCCTGCAAACAGAAGGAGCATATACTCCCTGGTGATCACCCTTCGGATCTTCTTCTGTTCATATCCCACCGCTTTCAGCAGGGCAATCTCCTTTCGCCTCTCAAGGATGCTCCTGGAGAGCACAACCACCAGTCCAAAGGTTCCCAGCAGAAGTCCCAGTGCCCCCATCACCATAAAGATGGAGAGGTAGGCGTTGGTCACCGAATTAAATTCGGTCAACCGTTCCGAGGCCAGCTGCAGCTCCAATCCCAGGTCGCGCAATCCCCGGTTAAGCTCTGATTTGATAAGGGCGGTGTCGGCCGCCTCACCCTCCACAAGGAACAGACGGGTACCGCTGCTTCCGGGGAACTGCTCAAGAAACCGGTTGCCGGAGATGATCACACTGCCCTGGAATATGGATGGGGCCACTCCCCCGATCAGCAGCAGCTCCATTCGTTCTCCTCCGGAGTTGGTATAGTGCAGGGTATCCCCCACACTCAATCCCAATCCCCACTTGATGGCGGTCTCGTCGGCAATGGCAGGGATCAATCCGCCGGGCAGGTCCCGGTCCAGCGAACGCCAGGGGTTCGCCTCATCCAGGAAGGGGGTGCGGGTGACAAATGAAAACCGCCCCTCCATCTGCTCCGGGTCCACTCCCAGTATGCGGGGATTTACGATCCTGTTCAGGTTCAGACAGCTGGCATCATCGCCATCGGCTCTGCGGAGCTGCACAAAGCCGTACTCCCCGTCCAGTCCGAACCCACTCCTTACGGCTGGCTCATTAAGCTGCTGAAGTACCGGCACCGTGGTTTCGCCATAGTAGAGGAATCCTCCGGTACCACTGGTGGGATCAGCGGCGTTGACAAAGAGGTCCTTCCTGTTGCTGCCCGTGGAGATCACAAGGAAGGCACCAATGGCAAAGAGGATCACAATGCCCATGCTGCGGGTGCGGTTCCTGGTGGCATTTTTCCAGCTCAGCATGGTAAGATCAAACCGGGAGCCGGCCGGCTCCTGTCTCTTCCCCAGGTACCAGAGAAAAAGTGAGACTGCCGAGACCAGCAGCAATCCACCGGCTGCAAAGAAAACCGGCACATTAACCAGCTCTCCCCTGATCAGCTGTGAACCGATCAGCGCCAGGGCTGCAATACCGGTTACAGCAAAGAGCAGGGCGGCCACCCTTGCGGTGATCAGCCCAGTGCGGTGCTCCCCCTGGGCGGCTCTTTTCCTGTAACGGAGACTCTTCCGCTTCAGCTTTCTGCTGAGTGGAAACCAGAGGGCCACCAGTGCGATGGTCACGGTGACTGTCCAGCCCGTAACCAGGGTAATGGTCCGCACATCCACATGCATCATCTCTGTCCGCACCACATCCCGCCATATTCCGTTCAGTGCATGAAATACCAGCCGGTTGTATACTATGGCGAGGGCCAGTCCGGCCAGGGCCCCCAGGATGGATACGGCCACACCCTCGATAAACATGATCCGCCTCACCATCCGCACCGGGATTCCCATCACCACCAGGGTTCCCAGCTGCTCCTCCCTGCTCTCGATGTTTAGCAGGAAGAGCAGGACAATCAACAGGATCCCCGCCAGCAGGAGGAAGAAGCTGAGTCCTCCGAACAGCTGACTGAAATCGACCCCGCTTGCGGCGGCATCCAGCCCCTTCGACCGAACAGGCTCGGGAACAAATCCCAGCATGGCGGGATCAATCTGCTCCATAATGGCCGCCTCCAGTTGAGAGATGCCCGGATCTTCTGTCCCGGAGGTTTGATACCTGAAAGCGGTGTAGGTTCCAAAGCGGTTCTCCCACATCCTGGCTCCCATTGCAACAGAGACAAATGCTTTGGGGACTCCTCCGTAGCGATCCCAGTAGTCTTCATCCCTGTCCCGGATACGCTCCAGCTCAATGGGCACACCGGTATCCCAGTCCCGGCAATTCCCGGCATCGGAGAGCCCAGGCAGAGCGGGCATCAGGGTAGCATCCCCAAACCTACCCTCCATGGGAACAACCGCCTTAACCACGAAAGGGGTGGTTGCCTCCTCAAGCTCCCGCAGAGGTCCGACTTCAAAATAGGTCATCCGGATGGTGTCACCCTCCCCCGCCTCCAGATCATCTGCCAGCCACCTGTTGATGATCACCTCCCCGGGGCTGAGCCAGCTGTCGGGAAGGGTGGAGACAAATGAGTAGGGGGTGCTTCGGGTTTCGCACCCGATTGAATTCACAAAATAGGTGACGATGGCTTCTCCGGCGGCAGCATCAAACAGGGGAGCGGAGAGAACATCATCGATAAATACCCTGTCGCTGGTGATCTCCAGCTGCTGAAGATCCTCCACACTGGAGAGCCTTAACCCCGCATCGGCAGCCGAGAGGTGGTGGTCAACCGCGGCAATAATCTCTTCACTCTCTGTGTGATCCCCCGCACTGAACAGCATCACATTGGCCCTGCCGGAAAAATCCATCAGCTCCTGCAGTCTGGTTCGTGAGAGAAACACATTGAAGGGGGCTGTCTGCGAAACATTCAGGTTAAAGCGTCCCATCTGCTCCTCATCCGCCACATCACTGATGGTGGCCCTGAACGACAGGGTCGCCTCCGCATCGGAAACAAAGGGTGCATTCAGAGGGATCAGGCTCGCCTTTTCGATCCTCAGAAGGATCTCATCCCCGCGCTCCACATTGAGCCGGCTGGCCAGGTTATGGCTGATGATGATGCTGTCGCCCGACAGCGTGCTGTAAAACCGATGCAGTCCAGCCATCCTGTCAAATGCACCATCCACCCCGTACACCCTCAGGTTGTTGATCCGCAACTTCCCGCCACCGGCCACTGCACTCCCCTCCTGCAACAGGAGTGAAGCTACAGGGATCGACAACTCCTGTTCCACCTTTTCAGCCAGACCGGTGGTGAAGTACCTCTCCCCCGCTTTCAACACATGGGTCACCTCTCCCAACCGCTGCTCCACGATCTGGTTCAGACTATATTTCACGGAATCGCCCACCATCAGGGCACCGGTGATAACCGCCCCGCTAACGGCTACGCCCAGCGCAAGAAGCAGGTGCTTCTTCCAGTAGAAGGCCAGGTTTCTCCATATGAGTCGTCTGATATTCATATCCGTATCTCAGTCAGTGAATCAGATTTCACGAAGGTTCCCACCTGTCAGCTCAAGGGTCCTTCCCATCCGTTTTGCCAGGACGGTGGAGTGGGTAACCATCAGAAGTGTCAATCCATCCTCCCGGTTCAGCTCCAGCAGCAGATCGGCCATGGTCTCCACATTCTCCCTGTCGAGTGCCCCGGTGGGTTCATCGGCCAGCAGCAGGGAGGGTGCATTGATCATGGCCCTCACCACGGCGGCACGCTGGCACTCTCCTCCCGACACCTTCCCTGGCAGTTTGTCCCGGTACTCCCAGATCCCCACCCGCTTCATCAACCCTTCGGCACGCTCATTGCTTCCCTCACCGGCCTTTGGATTCACCAGTGTGGGGATCAGGACATTTTCAAGCAGCGTGCATTGTGGAAGCAGGTGGTGGAACTGAAAGACAAACCCGATCTCCCTGTTCCTGTATCGGTCCATTGCAGAGGTGGAAAATGCGGAGATCTCCTCTCCCATAAAACGCACCGATCCCCGGTCGGGATGGTCCAGTCCCCCGATAACATTCAACAGTGTGGTCTTTCCCGAACCCGACGGTCCCAGGATGGCGATGCTTTCCCCCTGTTCCACATCCAGTGAAAGATCCTCCAGCACCTTCCGGTGGGAGAGCTCCCCGGGATTTCCGAATCCTTTGGTGATGTTCTTCAGCGACAGAAGCATATGACAGTGAGTTAGAAGGTTAGTGAGATGGTGGGTTAGTTTTGGAGATAGGCCCGGTTGGGTCCTGTTGGGCATGCTCCGCCTTCCGGATGGCCTCTTCATACACCTCAACCATCTGTTTGGCCTGCATATCAATGTGAAAATGTTCCTCCACCCCCCTGGCACCCTTCCAGCTCAGACGCTCCAGCAAGACAGGGTCTGATAACAGCTTCTCCAGCGATTGGGCCAGCTGCTCCGGGGTGTTGGAGTCATACACCACACCCCCGCCGGTTAGCCCGATAATCTCCGGGAATGCACCCAGTGCAGGCTGCACCACCGGCACCCCCGATACCATGCACTCCAGCAGGTAGATCCCGAATGCCTCTCCGTTCCTGACCGGGACCGACACCATGGAGACCTTCTCCAGGAACTCCCTCAGCCCCTCCTCCTCAAACTCCTCGTGAAACTCCACCTGCTCCTGCAGTCCGTGCTCCCTGATCTCTCTCTTCATATCATGCAGGAATTTCCGGTCATCGCCTGTAGAGCCTCCTGTAAGCACCAGCCGGACATCATCAAATTCCGGTTTTTGCCTGATCATGATAAATGCATCCACCAGGATATCAAGGCCGTTTCCGTGACACATGCGGGAGACGAACCCGATGTTCCGACCCTTTTTGGAAACCGGACTGAAGCTGTAATCGGCCGGATCAACACCAATGTGTACCTTCTCCATCTTCCCCGGGGGGATCTCCATCTTCTCCCTCATCACATCCGCATAATAATCACTTACCGGTATGAAGGAACTCACATCTGCTGCCTTTTTTGACATCAGCTTCCAGACGCTCTCCCTGGCCGATGGTTTCATCACATCCACCCATACATCTTCGTCCTGGAGGGAACAGATCACCGGTACATTCAGGCGGGTGGAGAGCTGCCGGGCCAGCCCCAGCAGCAGTGCGTTGGAGAGGTGGATCACATCGGGATTGCAGTTGTCGACGATCCAATCCACCATCTTCTCAAGCTCTTCGCCCTGTTGTCCCTCTTCACCCAGGAGCATGGAGACGGTCATCTCCTCCAACCCTTTGGCACGGGTAGAACCCGCGAATTTTGAGGCCAGCTTCAGCATCGGCTTTGAGTTGAGGGCCCGGTCGACCCATCCCGGTGCCCTTCTGAAAAGCGGGAAGCGTTGTTTCAGGTAGATGCTGATGGCCCCGTAAAAGACAGGGATCTCCCGTGTCAGGTCGTGCTCATCGGCAAACAGCGGCAGGTACATGGGCAATTTCACCACCTGGTGGTCCGACTTTCGAAGGGCCTCCACATATTTCGAGTCCCGCAGACAATTGCCGCAGTAAAAACTTCCCCCCGATCCGGGTATGATGTGCATTATTTTCATTGATACTAAACTTTGAGACTAAATCCAACTATTTGTTCCCAAAACAGTAAACCCTGCCGTCATCTGCGGCCACATAGATGCGCCCCCCGGCCACTGCCGGATTGGCATGAATAGGGCTCCCAAGCTCATAGCTCCAGGCGGGTTTGCCAGATTTGCTATCCAGCAGGAAGAGATCACCCCTCATGTTGGCAGTCAGCACGTTGTCCCCCACAATTACCGGGGAGGCATCGACCCGGCTCCCTGTGTTGTATCTCCACACCAGCGATCCATCCTCTTTATCAAGACAGTACATCTGTTTGTCCCTGTTCCCTATGTATACGCGACTTCCTATGATAGCAGGTGATCCGATGAAGGGGAGGTGGGCCTCGCTGTTTTCAAACTGCCAGCTCACCTCCTGTGCCTCCAGGTTAACCGCCGAAAACCGCCCGTCGTAGTCCCCCACATAGGCATGATTGCCGTCTATGCAGCCCGAACTGGCCACATAGGTGGAGATCTCCAGGCTTGCCACTGCGCTTCCGCTCAGGGCATCCACCATGTGGATAAAACCGTCACACCCCCCGAAAACCGCTTTCCCGTCGTAGATTGCACAGGTCCCGTTGATGTAATTCCAGGTCTCATATTTCCATAATCCCCTGCCGGTTTTGGGATCGATCCCATGCAGGTAGTAATCATAACTGCCCACCATCAGAACCTGCCTGTTGCCGGATCTGTAAAAGGTGGGGGCTCCCATAATCTGACCCTCTGTCCTGTAGGTCCAACGGACATTCCCGCTCTCAAGGTCGATGGCATAGAGGGTACCATCCAGGTTCCCGGCATAGACCACATCCTCCACAATAAGGGCAGGTGCCTCGATGCCGTTTTCTGAGATGATCTTCCATTTGAGGGTCCCGTCGCTGTTGATACCATACAGTTTACCGCTTACCGTACCCACCACGATCACCCCGTTGCAGACCACCGGGGCCGCCTTGATCCCGTCGCCGGTCTTAAAGCTCCAGAGCAGTTCCAACTGGCCCGGCAGAGCGGAACGGCTCACACCGGTCAACTGCGCATCCCCCCTGGCGTTCCCCCAGCATCCGTCTGTCTGTGCCCGAACCAACGATCCCGATAGGAGTAGTCCACCAGAGACCAGCAACAACAGGAACCAGGAGGTTTTTAATCTCATGCGAAGATCTCTATGCAACATTCTGTAGTCTGTAACCCTTTAACAACTTTCATTCCAATCTTAGTGGAATCTGAACATTAAATGAAACCCCGTCTTTACGGGTATTAATATCAACCAATGCACACGCACAATATAAAACTTTTGGATTACCATTCTCATCACTTAGGATCTGGGGGCGTTCCAGTCGTTTCACCATGATGGTATCTCCGCTGTGAAGAACAACCTCTTTTTTCATAAAGAGAGGGTTGTCAGGTTTTGTCCACCTGATTCCATCCAGAGATTCCAGCAGGGCCAATCCGGCTTCTTCTCCTGTTATTCTTCCTGTGAAATCCTTGAGCACTACATAGTATTTTTCATGTGCGTGATGATACCAGACATAAGGATCTTCACCACTGGCTATTTTTCCATCTTCATGACGTATATCAAATACAAAATGATCTGTTGCCGTAAATGGCCCTTCTGGTGAGTCAGCTATGGCAACCCCGTGTACTCCTCTCCATCCGGGATTGTAAAAGTTCCCCTTGAAGTATAACAGGTATTTTCCATCCGAATGACGCTGGACAACTGAAGGATTAACTACAATGATGTTGTCAGGCCTGGGTTCTGTTCCTTCAGGTGAGGGCTTTACAATATGATCCGGTTTTACCCTTGTTCCTGGTACCAGAACAGGAGCCTCTGATCTTCTGAAGTTCCCATTCAGCAACTCTTCAAAACTGTTGAATACAACAACACCAATGCATTGACTCTGTTGAACCCTGTTACGTCTGTTGACCTGCTCTCCTTTTGAACCAACTGGCTGAACACCTGGATCTTTTGCTCCAACATAGTACAAGTAATACTTGTTGTCAAACTGTTTAATGTGGGGATTATGAACCGTTTGAGCATCCCATGCTGTTGAGTCCCCTTCTAAAGATCTTCCTCGCAAAACAATTTTTTGGAATTTAAAATCTCTGTCAGGATAATCAGAAACAGCATAAGCAATTTTAGAATGCAACAGCCATGAGGTTGAAAACTCCGGAATTGAATCGCCGCACTCCCAGGTAGCATAAAGCATGTGGTATCTGTTATCGGACCCTTGAATTACACTGCCACCCCAAACAAACCGGTCAGGATCATTCAAAACTGAGGAGCCTGAAAGAATGTTGCCGTTTACTTTCCCGTAAACAGGTACTGCCTTTACCTTTAAGGTTTCCGGATTTTTATGTGTACAGCCAATTAACAGGGTGGCTAAATATAAACTCAATATGACAATCCTCATATAATTAGCAGATGTCGCATCATTCATTTTGTTCATGATTAAGATCAATACAATTCCAAAAATCAACAGTTTTGCTCATTATCCTGCCGTTGCTTCAAATGACCTACAACTTAGGAATAAAATTCCGATATTTTATTTTCGGCTAATGGCTCCTGTGGGGCACGCCTGAGCCACCTCGGCCGCCGCTTTTTTGAGGCCGTTGCTTATGGGTTCGTTGAAGGGGACCTCCACCACCATCTCAAATCCCCTGCCGATAAAGGTGAGGCCTATCTCCTCCCTGTATTTTTCGGCGACCCTGATGCAGATGCCGCACCTGATGCATTTGGAGGGTTCGTAGATCACAAGCTCGTGCTGGTCGATCTTCCGGCAGATGGCCCGCTCCTCAGGTTTAAACCTTCTCTGTTGGGCATTGTACGCATCAGCGTGGAGGCGAAGCTTGCAGTTATCCAGATCGCGGCAGTCGCAGTGCAGACAGCGGGCAGCCTCCTCCATCACCTGCGCCTCTGTTAATCCTTTCGCCGGTATCTCAGGCTCCAGGCGGGCTCCCGGTTTTGACTCCTTCAGGTACTCACCATACTCCTCCTGAACCAGCTTTCCGAACCTGGAGTTGAACCTGAACTTTTCGCCTGTAACCGGTTCACCGCTTAGAAACTGGTCCACGCTGAAGGCCACCTCCTTGCCCTGTCCAAGTGCCCGGATGGCCATGCGGGAGGGCCTCAGTGCACTGCCCACTACAAAAAGAGTGGTCTCCCCCACCCGGTAGGTGGAGCGATCCGCTTCCACCCCTTTGTCGTGCATGGGAACTCCCCAGGTTTCGATGCCGCTCTCTCCTTTTCCTACCGCCACAACCACAGCGTCGCTCGCTTTTGATATCTCTCTGAACTTTGCTGCATCCACCGCCTCACCAAGCTGAAATTTCACACCCGCCTTTCGGATCAGATCAAGCTCACGCTCCAGCACCTCTGGCGGAAGTTCCGCCTCAGGCACCTCCTTCAGCAGACTGCCCCCGGCCTTTTCGTTGCGGTCGGTCACCGTAACCCGGTGCCCCTTCAGGGCCAGGTGCCACGCTGCCGCCAGTCCCCCGGGTCCAGCCCCGATCACCGCCACCTTTTTACCGGTCGCTTTTTCCATTGGTGGCATCCAGGGTTGTTCGCTGAAGAGGTCGGTATCGCCGGCAAATCGTTTCAGCAGGCAGATGGAGACCGGCTCATCGATGGACTTTCTCCGGCATGCCCCCTCGCAGGGTGCGGGACAGATCCTGCCAAGTACCGAGGGCAGGGCAATGTCCCGTTTCACCACCCGCAGGGCCTCATCAAATGCACCTTTCGCCAGCAGCCGGTTCATCAGCGGGATGTTCATGTGGGCCGGACAGCTCACCTGGCACGGTGCTTCGCAATCACCAACATGTTCGCTCAACAGCAGCTCCAGGGCCATTCTGCGGGCCTCCATCACCTCCTCATCCCCGCTAATAATATCCATTCCCTCTTCTACCTCAAATGAGCAGGAGGGGATCAGCTTTCCTGTTTTATTATCCTTCACCACACAGACCATACAGGAGGCAAGGTGGGGTTCACCCTCCAGGTAGCACATAGAGGGAACCTCCACACCCATCCCCCGGATGGTTGCCATCAGCACGGCACCCCTCTTTGCCTCAACCTCCCTGTTATCGATCTTCAGTTTTACCATCCTGTAACTTTCGACTTCACTACTTTACAATTACTGCATTTTCCGGACAAACCTGCCTGCAGCCATCGCACGCTATACACAATTCACTGTCCACCTCGTGCTTTTCGTGGGGCCTGAATGCAATGGCCTCCACGGGGCACTCCTGTGCACAGAGTGTACAGCCGATGCAGTCGTCGGTGATCTCATAACGGATCAGCTCCTTGCACCGCCCTGCCGGGCACTCTCCCCTGATGTGGGCCTCATACTCATCCCTGAAGTACTTCAGGGTAGAGAGAACAGGATTGGGTGCGGTACGGCACAAGCCGCATAGGCTGCCCTTCCGGGTCCACTCTGCCAGCTGCTCCAGCTTCTCAAGATCTTCTGCTGTTCCCTTTCCGGTGGTGATCTTCTCAAGGATCTCAAGCATCCGTTTGGTGCCGATGCGCCCGAAACTGCATTTCCCACACGCTTCGTTCTGGGTAAACGTAAGGAAGTACCTGGCGATATCCACCATGCAGTCGCTGTCATCCAGCACCACCAGTCCCCCGGAACCCATCATGGCTCCCACCTTGTTCAGGGACTCAAAATCGATGGGGGTATCCGATTCCCACGAAGGGACACATCCACCGGAGGGTCCGCCGATCTGAACCGCCTTAAAAGAGCGGTCACCGGCCACCCCGCCACCAATCTCCTCCACCACCTCCCTGATGGTCATCCCCATGGGCACCTCGATCAGTCCGCCACGGGCCACCTTCCCCGCCAGTGCAAACACCTTGGTTCCCTGGGAGGCACCTTTTCCGATGCGGTTAAATGCTGCAGCCCCGTTCTTGAGAATATAGGCGATCTGTGCAAATGTCTCGGTATTGTTTATCAGGGTGGGATAGCCCCACAACCCCTTCACTGCAGGGAATGGGGGACGAACCCTGGGGAATCCGCGCGCTCCTTCGATCGACTCCATCAGGGCGGTCTCTTCACCGCAAACAAAAGCACCGGCTCCCTGGTAGACTGAGAGGTCAAAACTAAACGACGTTCCCATGATTCCTTCGCCAAGAAGACCCTCTTCACGGCATCTCTCCAGGGCCTGTTGAATCCTTCCTACCGCCAGGGGATACTCTGCCCTGATGTAGAGGATCCCCTCGCGGGCCCCCACGGCATATCCGGCGGCGATGATCCCTTCGATGATCCGGTAGGGGTATGACTCCAGCAACATACGGTCCATAAATGCCCCCGGATCCCCCTCATCACCGTTGCAAATGATGTATTTCGTTTCACTTTCGGCTTCGGCAACCATTCGCCATTTCTCACCGGTAGGAAATCCGGCACCTCCCCTTCCACGCATGCCGCTCTCCGCAATCTCGGATACCAGCTCATCCGGGGTCATCTTCTTCAGTACCCTGGCAAGCCCCCTGAATCCATTCCGCGCTTTGTACTCCTCCAGGTCCACCGGATTGATGACTCCCCTGAATTCGGTGGCCATGGGAACCTGTTTGTCCAGGAAAGAGGAGACATGCCTCTCCCTCACATCGAGGGAGTAGCGGTCCACTCCCACCCACCGGCTGTCATCCCTTACGGTATCGGCCACCTGCAACAGCCTGCCGGTGATCCGCCTGAACCATCCATCCGGCCTGAAGTGCTGTTCAACGATCTGATCCACATCGGCCGCATCCACCTTCGAGTAGAGGATCGCCTCTCCATCGGCCGGAACTATCTCCACCAGGGGTACCTGGTGGCACATCCCCACACACCCTACATGCTTCAGCTTTACATTGAGCCCTTTGATGTCGATGGTCTCTTTCACCGCATCACGGATCTCATCGCTTCCGCTGGCCACACAACACGACCCGAGCCCGATCCGGATCTCACCCTCCACCTCACTTCCGTCGGCATACCTGTATTGTTTCCCGGGCGACTCCCCTCCCCTGCTCTCAAAATCGGAAAGAATGGATGCCACCTGCGATGTGGTTACATGACCATAGGTGACCTGGTCGATCTGCACCACAGGAGCCAGGGTGCAACAACCCAGGCAGTTGACCTTTTCAATGGTGTATGTTCCCGTTGCAGTGGTATCTTCCGTCTCATCCAG
This sequence comes from Bacteroidota bacterium, assembly GCA_039714775.1. Classification (GTDB taxonomy): domain Bacteria; phylum Bacteroidota; class Bacteroidia; order Bacteroidales. Next base: position 57,511 of record JBDLIQ010000003.1, on the reverse strand, counting down.
CGCAAGCTCGCGCTTCACTGCATCGTGTACCAGCTCGGCCCCCTTCACGTGACAGGCTGTTCCAACACAGACCCTGATGATGTGCTCGCCTGCAGGTTTGAAACGAAACTGGGAGTAGAAACTGGCCACGCCGGTGATCTGCGCCGGGGTGATCTCCGTGATCTCGCACACCCTCCTCAACGCCTCCTCCGGCAGGTAGTTATACCGTCCCTGGATGGCCTGGAGAATGGGGATCACAGCACGCGGCGCCGTCCCGAACTCCTCCACAATCGCCTCTATGTCTCTTAATTCAACCTCCAATTTCTCAATTACACAATTCCTTAATTCCCCTACTTCCCTATACAATACAAATTCTTCTCTCCCCGGATATAGACCACCCCGTCGGCAAACACTGGCAGGGCAAATCCCGCCTCCCCCAGTTCAGGCTCCGCGATAACGGTCCCCGCTTTATCTGTCTTCAGGATATGCATCATCCCGCCCATATCGATGATATAGAGCTTCCCGTCGGCAATCATGGGCGATGAATAGAACCCTTCATTAAACTCCTTTTCCCACTGTTTCTCCCCACTCTTTGTGTCATAACAGACCAGCACGCCATAACTTGTGGCTACATAGAGCAGTCCGTTATGGGCCACGGGACTTGCCACCTCGGCCAGGTATTCATCCTGCTCCCATTTGAATTCTGCATCCGGTTCAGGCTTCACAGCCACCAGGCGGGCATACTCGTTTGTGGCAAAGACCAGCCCCTCTTCATAACCAATCGATGGCGCCACCTCTCCCATCATCGCCTCCACCTTCCACAATTCGGCCCCGGTCTCAAGGTCGTGACCCGAAACATAGGGATCGGCCGATGTGACCACCTGGATCTTACCCTTCACCTCGATGAGTGCCGGAGAGGCCCATGAGATTTTCACCGGACGATCCACATCCCAGACGCTCTCCCCTGTGGCTGTATTGAGGGCCAGCATCCTCCCCTTTGTGTTGGTGTCGTACTGCACCACCAGCAGGTTTCCCCAGACAATAAGCGATGACGAGTGTCCGTAGTGGTTTTTCGGAACACCCAGGTTCCGTCCCCAGACCATTTTTCCATCCAGGCTGAATGCAACCACATTACCTGTGCCAAAGATGGCATAGACCCGCTTCCCGTCCACAGCCATGGTGGGTGCAGCCAGTCCTGTATCGTCGGTCACCTTTGGCGGCGATGCAGGCGATCCGGAGATCCCTTTCACCTCCTGCTCCCAGATCAGCTGACCCGTATGGCGGTTATAGCATGCCACGATCCTGGCAGCCTGGTCCCCGCCCGAAAGAAACAGTCTGTCACCCCAGATAACCGGGGAGTTGTACCCTGGTTTGGAGAGGGCCACTTTCCACTTGATGTTCTCCCCGGAAGCACCGTTCCACTGCTCGGGAATGTTTTTATGGTAGGAGATACCCAGCCCCATATAGCCCCTGAAGGAGCTCTGGTTTTTCATATGATCCTCCCGGTTGAACGGGATGGTGGCAGGGGCAGCGGGGGCGGAAGTGGTGGTGGTGACAGAAGAGGAGGTGGTGCTGTCAGATGCGGTGGAGGTGTCAGATTCCCCTGCCTCCGGCTCCCCGGTTGTTGCTTTCTCTTCAGAAGCAAACACCTCGATCACCTCCACCTCCGGATCCGCTGTTACGGCGCTCTCTGAAGCTCCCATCTCCCGATACTCTTTTAATAAATCGTTACTCAGCCAGGCTGCCACCAACGCAAATCCAAGGACAAGTCCCCCGGTCAGAAGGATCCAGTACTGTGCATTGGCCCGTGCCCTCAATAACTCCTCGGTGGTCTCCTCCGGCAGACTGATCCGTGCCCTGAGGTCGGTATAGATTTTCAGGGAGACGGCCAGCACCACACCTCCGATAAGCAGAAGCCAGGTTCCTGTCTTCACCTGCCACTGACTGGTGAAATAGGCTTTGCGGGCCAGCAGGTCAAAGCTGCGTATCTCCTCCTTGAGCTCCTCGTTGTTGGGCTCCTGTGAGAGCCGCTCAACCAGCACCTCGATGGTTTTGCTTTCAAGGGGTTCATGCTGCTTCATCTGCCAGAAATTGAGCAGAAGAAGAAGTGCCACTACGCCACAAAAGATCCCCGATACAAGGGTAATCCTGTGTGCCAGTCTGATCCTGGTTCCATTTTCCATATTTTTACGAGATCAATCTATATTACCCTCTACTTCAAATATTCACTGCGTCTTTTTGCTTTGGCCAGCGCGTCAGTCACATCCTCCTGATAGCTTTTCCCATGATATTTCTCAAGGTAAGGAATAGAAGTGTCGTAATCCTTGATTGATTTTTGAAGTCCCTCACGGTACCTGGCATAATCCTGCTTTGTTGGTTTCTCTATTTCTGAATAATTATCATTCACCTTTTTATACAGGGCTCCAGCCCTGTAGTAATAGATGAATCCCACCTGCATATTCACTTTTTCGTGATCGGGCTCCCTCTTCAGGATATCAAAAAATGCCTGCAGTGCCTCATCCTCCTTGCCTGTCCTCAGCAATCCCATTCCTTTATAGTACATAGAACTGATATGATCAGGATCATGGCTTAGTATCTCTTCTGCCAGTTCAATGGTCTCCGTATATTGCTTGCTGCTATAATAGAAGCGAAGCAGCATGGTGGTGTACTTCTCTTCTGCACCCTCTATGCTCTTTACAGCCAACAAGACCCGTTCCGTGGTTTCAGGGTCCTGATGCTGTTTGGCCAGTTGCAATTGCTGATCAATCATGAATAGATCTTCAGATCCGTAATCTATCGCAATGTTATTGTATTTCATCGCCAGCAACTCATCTCCCACATGGATAGCACACATGCTTGAGACCATTGCTGCCCAGATCACTGACAGCGTATCATCGCTTCCTGCTTCTAAGGCCTTATCGTAGTGTTTTAAGGCCCCATGGTAATTCTGGCGATCCACCTCCATCTGCCCCAACTCACAATGTGATTGAAATGTCTCCTGAGCCATTCCACCTATTACGAAGCTGCTAAGCGTGATCAGGAATATATATTTTTTCATTTTTTTATAAAAAACAGATAAGTACTTTCTGAGAACATGATTCCCAAAAATAAAAAGATCACCTGACAAATGCCAGATGATCCCTTTAAAAATGAGTATTTGCTAATTATTACCTCTTCACTATCCTGTAAACAGCTTCCTCAACACCATTTGAAATGACCATGATATACATGCCTGAGTGCTCTAAATGAATCCGGGCATTAGATGTATTAAGCTCCTTATCCAGAACCATTTGACCAAACATGTTATACACCTTCACAGCTCCTCCGTTTTGGCCCAACTCAACATTGAAATGGTTATCAGACATTGTTGGATAGACCTTTGGTGAAGCTTGTGCCGAATGATCAATACCTATAGCGATTGAATAATCGATCGTGTAGTTAGTATAGGATACACCATCCTCTGCAGTAACCAGAATAACGGCTGATCCCGGTATTGATTCGGGATTCGTGATATTCACTGTTGAATTGGGGTCAACCTGGGTAGCCACAACAACCGGAATGACATCAGATGCATGCCCGGATGGTAATTTCACATCGTAGAACAACAGGTCCGGATCAAAGCCTGCAAGCGCCTCACCATCAATGGTTATTGCTGACAACGTGCATACGTCCGAAGGATCCATGATCTGGAAATCAATGGTATAAGTTGTTTCCGCTATACCGTCTTCCGCAAGAACGACAACCGAAGTTGTACCTGGAATTGAAGCAGGATCGGTCACAGTCATTGTGGCATTTGCATCCGATAGTGTACCGACAACCACTGGAATGGTATTGGCAGAATGCCCATAAGGCAAATGAACCGTATATGCCAGTGTCGCCGCATCAAATCCTTCAAGTGCCATACCATCTATGGTAATACCCGATAATGTAGAATCAGTTGAAGGTGGATTGATCTCGAAAATAACCTCATAGATTGTTTGTGAGATCCCATCTTCTGCAGTAACTACAATAACCGTTGTATCCGGCAATTCAGTCGGATCCGTAATCACAAAGGTGGCATCCGCATCGGTCGGGGTACAGGTTACATTCGGAATGGTATTAGTTGGATGTCCATAGGGTAATCCAAAGGTATATTCCAGAGTGTCCGTATCAAACCCTTCAAGAGCCACATCATCAATCAATATTTCTGATAAGCTGGAAATTATTGAAGGAGCCTTTGCAAACTCAACAGTGTACGTATTGGAACTGGTTCCGTCCTCAGCAGTAACTACAATAGTGGCTGTACCCGGGAAGGATGAGGCCTGTGTAACCACTACGCTTGCTTTGACAGCATCTTCTGCCACACCACCAACCTGAGGTGAAGCCACGGTCTCCTTGGGTAGATAGATGGTATATTTCGTATTGTATTTATGAAAAACAGTGGCAACAGTATCGGCTATTGTCAACTCCGTGAGAAATGCATTATTTGAGATCAATGAGTTGGGATCGTACACCATCAACTCATAACCACTGTAATCCAATGTCCCATCACTTAACAATGAAACACCTGGCAATTCTCCCTCGAAGTAGACTTTCCCATCCTTCACAACAATATCGCCGATATTCATTGCAACCGTGTCTACTATTTCAACAGTAGATCCATCCGTGCGGAACAGGTACCTGTAATTCCAATCCGTGCTGGGAAGAACCATGCTCCCGGGATAATACAACCAGCCGTCAAGAACAGACTTGGCTGTATCAAAAGCCATCGGGTAATGCTTTAGAATGTCTGATACCTGAACCACTGTTCCGGCAGCAGGATCATACTGGTACATCTGTGCATGGTACTTTGCACTAAAATCCGTTGCACCAGTATTGGTGGCAGCAAAATAGAGTTTGTCTTTCCATGCACCAAGAATCTCAAGATAGAGGCTGTCCACCAGTGTTGAAATGGCGGTTATTTCCTGTGTTCCTCCAGGTGTACCATCTGTCTCATAGATTAAATACTTTGTCTTATCAGGATACTGCCTGTAGTGCTGCGCTCTGAAAAACACTTTATTCCCAACCTGAGTATATGATTTTGGCACTCCGTGTTTGTTCGGCTGTGTATCAATATTCATTAACACTTGCGGTCCTGCCGGATCGGTCGGATCATATAATACCAACTCTGTTCCAACATCTGGATCGTCGCTTAAGAGATTTGCCGTAACAAGAAACTTATCGCCAAACTTATAAAAAATACCATTTGTTGTATAGTTTTCCTTTTGATATGGCAAGGTATCGGGGGCATTAACTCCATCCCATGCAATAATGGCCCGGCCTTCCCCGTTTCTGTAATCTGCAGTGCAATAATAGACCTTACCATCATCTCCTACGATAGGATTATAAGACATATCCCAATCGGCAATCTTTGTATAATTTCCGCTGGCATCCATTTTATACTCACCACCCCCTGCTGCTGTAGCATCATATGCACTGAAATACAACGCATCATTAAAAACAAAGGCAGCGTTCATTGAAGCCCCTTTGTATACTGTATAGGTGGAATCAAGTGCATCCTGTTTCTCTTCTGTAGCGGTGTTGATCTCAATCATGCTTGTTCCAGCTTCAGTCCCGTCAGACATCCAGACCTCGTTCTCCCATCTTGTATTCCATGCATAGTTTCCAAAACGTAGGCTCCAGTATCCGTAAGACTTACCGTTTGCCTTGTAAAGCAAAGTGCCATTCAGGTTTGTCAGGTTACTAATGAAGCTTCCATTCGTGGAATCAGCTGCATTAATTACCATGTTGGCATATTGCCCGTATGACGCTGTACTCACGGCAATGAGCAATACCAGGAATAAGTAAATTTTTCTCATAGCTTTTAGTTAATTAAAGGTTGTTCAAATAATACAACTATCTATTTAGTATGACGCAAAAAACATAGTAAGCAGGTGACAAGGGTATGACACTTATTATCCGGACTTCAGGAATTATTTGCCTTTTCAGGATAAAAGATCACCTGGACCTCATCTGAATGCTCCAGGAACCATTTCGCCGCATCCTGAATATCCTGAACTGTAACATTGTTTACAATGTCGTCAAAATAAGCTGGTTCCAATGCATTCATTCCGGTCATATAATAGGCGTTTAAAGCGTTCATCCAGTAGCTATTATGGGGCTTGGACTGTTCGCTGTTCTTTCTCAAATTCCTCACCACCTTATTAAGGTCATCATCGTTAACATGGGTCTTAATATGTTCAAGCTCCTTGTACACCAGGCTGGTTAAGTATTCGGCTTTGTCAGGATCACAATCAAACTGAATGGAGAGGCTCAATTTTCCTTTGGGTAACCTCGATGAGCCGGCTTTCACACTGACCCCATAAGTTCCACCCTCCTTTTCACGGATCTCCTCGGTATACCGCAAACGGAGGATAGAGGCCAGGATCGACTGGTGAATGATATTCTCGCGGGTATAAGGAGCATCCATTTGCATTTTAATCACCACAGTAGATTTTGCCTCGGTCATAGGAATGGCAATCTCTCTTTTTTGTCTTCCTTCCGGAAAGTTCACCTGGCGATCCTTCCAGCTCTCCTGCCGGTCTATATCTTTTATTCCGCCAATGTACTTTGCCACCAGGGGTTTTGCAGTCTCTTCCGGGATATCTCCCACGATTATGAAGGTGAAATCGCTTGCATCGGTGATGCGATCACGATAGATCTCTTCAATGCGATGAAAATCAACATCACTCAGGAATATACTATCGAATCTCCTCACACGGGGGTGGCCATCGGTGAGAATATGGTTCAGTGTATCACGCATGATCGTGGATGGATTGACAGATCTGTTCTTTACCGACTCATAATTTCTCTCCATCAGATTCTCGAATACATCCATATCGAAGCGTGGCATCTCGAATCGCATGTATGCAAGCTGCAACATCTCTTCGAAATCTTTCGGAGAGGAAGTTCCGTTGAGGGTTTCGGTATATGAGCCGATTCCAAAATTGCATCTGGCGGTAGAGCCTGTCATTACCTTACGATAAGAGGTCATATCGTACTCGCCAATACCATAGGAACCCACGAAGCTGCCCACAACTGATACCGAAGGGACATCTACATCTTCGTACAGGGAGGAGCCTCCGTAACTGAAAGCGTACAGGGCAATACTCTCTTTCTCAAAATCGGCAAACCGATGTATTACGGTCGCTCCATTGGATAGTTTCCATTCAACGGCATCAAATTCCTCCAGTCTCCTTTCTTCTACAACTTCCCCCCCGGCTGATATGGTTCCGTTGAGAAGGTCGGTACCGGTAAACTCATCCTTATATGGATCAATCTCCAGATTCTTCACTTCATCAAAAAGGGCAGATACTTTTTGCCTGTCTATGTGTATGCCCTCCTTCTCCGGCCCTGTAATAATAATGGTCTGGTTCATCTCGGCGTACCACTTGCCAGCCTGGGAGGATACCTCCTCAAGTGTAAGCGAGGGAATGGCATATTGTGAAAATTCATATACAAACTCACTGCCTAAAAGTACTTCCTGATCCAGGTAAACAGACTTCAGCGACTTACAAAATGCGTCATTGCTGATCTGCCCCCTTTTTTTGTATTTCATCTCAGCACCCACCTGCATATTGGTCTTCACACGCTCCAGCTCGGAATTGGTAAAGCCATGTCGCAAGACTCTTTCCAGCTCCACCAGAACACCCAGGAGTGCTTCAGCTTCTTCTCCCTCATTGGCAGTGGCACTGATGTTAAAGAGATCATATCCATGCTTAAATCCACTCACCTGAACAGTACCATTCAGGAAGGGTGCATCACCATTTTGCACCAGTTCGGCTATTCTCGCACTCATCAACTGGTTAAAGGCCGACCGGATATACTTATCCCTTAACTTTGCAAGATTCGGTTTTTCCTCTTTTTTATGCCGGATGAGCAGGCTAATGTTTGATTTTTGCAACTCTTTATCTGTGGCTAAAACGAAGTTTGGAGCTGGGTTATCTTCAATCTCGACATATAACCTCTCTTTCGGATGCTCAACCGGGGGGATCTTTGAAAAGAGTGCTTCTATTTTCTTCTCAACTTCATCAACATCCACATCCCCGACTATTGCAATAGCCTGCAGGTCGGTGCGGTACCAGTCGTGGTAAAATGCCCTCAGCGTTTCAGGGTCGAAGTTCTGAATTACATTTAAATCTCCTATAACATCGCGTTTTGCATACTTGGAATGGTTATACAGGAGCGGTGCGATTTGTGCACGGATCCTGAAACCAGCATCTCGGCGGGTTCTCCACTCCTCGGATATAACACCCCGTTCTGCATCAATCTCCTCTTCTGTAAGCAACAGGTAGTTCGACCAGTCGTTCAGTATCAACAGGCAGGTATCCAGCAAATTGTCAGTAACCGGCACATTGCTGATGTTATAAACTGTCTCATCAGTGGAGGTATATGCATTGATATCACGCCCGAATTTTATTCCATGGTGTTCAAGTGTATTCAGCATACTCTTCCCGGGGAAATGCTGCGTACCATTAAAGGCCATGTGCTCCAGAAAGTGCGCCAGTCCGTTCTGATCCTCCTCTTCCAGGATGGCTCCCACATTCTGAATGATATAGAAACTTGCCCGCTCCCTGGGCTGCTCATTATGACGAATATAATAGGTCAACCCATTCTCAAGTACACCCGTCCTGACTTCAGGGTCAAACGGAATGGGCTGTGACAAATCTTCAAATTGTGCACTTAAATTCACTGAAATAATCAGGGAAATGGCTGTAAGAATATAATAACGTTTCATCATTTTTTCGGTTTTTTTCACAATGAGATATGTTCTCCTTTTCTCATTAATTCCAGGTTCTGTTCGATTTTCCATCTTCCCTCATACTGTCTTTCAGAAGCAATTCGAAATGCCTCCTCTTTCTCTTTTAAACCCGCTTCCCTGTTATCAAACAGATACAAAAGATCAGCATATACACTCATCATGGCCGGATCTCCCGGTATAATGTCATAGCCTCTCTTCGCCCAACGAAGCACGTCTTGCTTCTCCTGCCCGGTGGTGACGAACCGGCCATAATTTTTAACCATGTTTTGAATTTGCAGGCTTGTTCTTATTGAATGTGGCCTTGTGTATTGTGCTTTTTCTTCTCCTGCGGCTTTCCTTTTCTGCCAGTCAAGATATCCCGAACGCAACTCCTCTGCATTCAGCTGATTGATGAATGCCTCATTCTCATCTCTGACCAGGGCTTTGTACTTCTCACCCATGTTTGTTTCCAGGTAATATCTGGCATATACTCTTCTGCGTTGTGACGGGTTGGTCTTCATCCCTTTCCCGGCATTGATCTCTTCCTCACGCTGAAGAGCGAGCTCCAGCATTACAGTATCTCTGTTTTCGGTCGCATACCTGATGGTGTTTTCTACAATTCCGTGCTCCAGCCTCTGATACACTTCCCGGATATCTTTCCTGACATACAATTTCCACGCGTCCGAACCATAGTTATCCCGGGTAATCCGTTCTGCCTCCCCGCCCAGTATGATTTCACGATAATGATCTGCCAGGAATACAACCATCTCTTTACTTGAATCTGCCATGGTGGTCTGAACAGACAGGTAGTGTTCCAGTACATTGGTATAACCCGTTGATTTGCTCTCCTTCAATTTATCAAGATAGAGCTTCACCAAAGCAGTATCGCTCTTTTCCACTTTATAACGTTCACCCAGGCGGCCCACGCTGTTTGGATCATCTGCATACGAAACGGCCAGCTTTACCTCTCTCATAAAATCAGCCGCAGGCATGGAAGATGAAAACCGGTAAACCACCAAACCATCCCCATCGATAAACACATAGCCTGGCAGGCCCACGATTCCATATCGCTTTGAAATGGCAGGCCCCTCCCCTTTTTCTACATCAACTTTAATGGCAACCAGGTATTCATCAAAGTATTTTCCTACCTCTTCATCTTTGAATACGGTATTTGCCATCGCCAGGCAGGGGCTGCACCAAACTGCATACCCGTCCACGAAAAGAAGTTTGTTTTCAGCTTTTGCTTTTCCCAGCGCCTCGTCAAAGGTCCCTTTCTCAAAATGAATTCCCTGTGCCATTGCCATGAACGGCAGAGCAATCATCCAGAGTATAATATATATCCTCATTTTACAAGAAAATAATTAAGTTAATAAATTGGCCTTGTTTAACTTACCATAAAAACATTTTACTGGTGTGAACTCGAAAGCCCGGTTCTCATCCTCTCCAACTCCCGCTTCACTGTTCCCCTTTTCTTATGATCCTCCGGCATTTTGGACAAAGCAGATTCTTTTGCTTTGATGGCCTTTTTAACCTTCCCCTGTTTGTAGAGCACACTGGCCTGGAAATTTTCCATATCATATGCTACCGGTACAAGATTCAAACCATATTCTATCCATTCATTCAGCTTTCTGTAATCTGACCTTTGTTCGGCAAGGTCAAGGTATTTTCTTCCGGTCTTGACAATGGCAAACATCTGGAGACGGGCTTCTTTGCCCTGCCTGAGATTCTCCTTTATATAATTACCTATCAGGCTTTGCCTGTTGCCCATTTTTGCAACAAACGCTTCATAGGCTTCCTGATCCTCACTCCTGATCTGATCAAGGGTTTTTGCAGTAATGATGCTATCCAGATATCTGGTTGCCAGTATCTTATAATCTTCTGTATTCTTCTCAAACCATAAAGCATCCAGCTCAAAATCGTTCAGATTCCCATTCCGGGTCGCCTCCGGAAGTTCCTTCCAGTTTGCAATGAAGCTATGCATCAGCAGGGGATCCTCCTTTTGATAAGCCAGTTTTTTGGTGTTTTGGATCATCAACCCTCTCATCTGTTTCAAAGCCAGCTCTTCATGACGCGTAGCGATATCCCAGTATTCATCATAATTGGCATCAAATATCTCCTCTGCCTTCCCATCGACGATCAAGTACTTTGAATGATCCAACAAAAACTCCATCATGTCCACATCGCTCTCCCTGATACTGGTTTGCACCTTCAACCAGGCCTCAATTCCAACCACGGGTGACTCTCCATTCGCGATCATTTTGGTGAAATACATTTTCAGGAACTCCTCATCATCCTGTTTTTCGGGGAAAAGCGCTTGCAGTTTCGGCAAACTATAGTTGCTCTGCACTGATTCCAGGCTGGTTTTGCCCATCTCCAACATACCCTCGATGCTCAGGCCTCCCACCATTCTGTAAACAATATCTCCATTGTGGTCAACGAACAGAGAGGTTGGATAGGCACCCACACCATATTTACCTGCAGTGGGACGACCCTGCTTTTCCGGGTTAATTTTCAGGTTAATAAAATGCTTGTTGTATAAAGCACCGACTTCGGCATCCGGAAAGACATGATGGGTCATGGATTTGCACGGCCCGCACCAGTCTGTATAAAAATCGATGTAGATCAATTTATTCTCCTCCTCTGCCCGTTCCAGGGCCTCCTCAAATGTAATCTCCCTGAATTGAACTCCCTGTGCAGCTAAATCTCCCATGAAGGGAAGAAGAAGAAGCATGAATAACAGGGTTATCTTGTTGTGCATGTGTTTATTTAGAAGTTGCATGTGAACTGTTATCTGTTTATTTATCAATTGTTTTTCCACTGGTACTCTCTGGCCTTCGGATCAGGATATAGTGGTTCTTCATCTGCAAGATCCTGTGCAATGCCGATTGAATATCCTCAGGAGAGATGGAATGAATGGTTTCCTGTAACTCGTCTCTCGAAAACGCTTTATCAAAACTCATGAACATGTCTGCCCAGACAGTGCTCAGGGTTTCCGGGTCATAGAACGATGTAATGAAAATGGTTTGAAGGAGGGCTTTAATCCGGTCAGTCTCTTTCAGTGAGATGGTACCTGTACTCATCCCATCCAACAGATCGTTCATCACAATCAGGGAGGTATCAATATTCTCGGGATCAATCATATACCGGATACTCAGTGAGGTAAAATCATCTGGATATGTTCTGGTATATGCAGTGGTTCCGGTTGAATAGACCAACCCGTGTTCTGCTCTTAACTTTTTAAGCATCATGTTGTTGGCATGCCGTGCAATTCCCTCCAGGATCAGGTAGTCTTTCAACTTAACCTGATCCGGAATTGTAGTAAACAAATATTCTACAATAGAGACCGTTCTTCTCCACGTGAATTGCTTCATGACAACCTCATCTGCTAAAATATCCGGGTCACTGCCCGGCACTTCAAGCTCGTTCTCTGGTCCGAAAACCGAAGCAAGGTATGCTGTAATGTACTCCTCAGCCCTTTCAGGCAGATCGCCACTGATGTAAACAACACCATGGTTCATCTGATCAACCAGTCTGTTCCGGTATTTGGTAAACCGGCCAGCACATTCAGCAACATTTGAAGTATCGAGTCCGATCTCTACCCGCGACAAATTCACCCGACCTTTATACTCCTTATACTCAATATCCTGCTCAATCATTAAGTACCTTTTTGCCATGCTAAGCTTCTCTTCAAATGCCTCTTCTGACAATTCATTTGCTTCTGTCAGCCTCAGATTGAGTACCTGGCACATCTCCTTAAAGTGCTCCCGGGTTCCCTTCATCTCTACCTGATGGCTGTAATGGTCTGCCTTTTCAGAAAAGTAGATACCACACGCTCTTTCCAGCTGAAAAGCTGTTTCTCCAGATATACCTGCATATCCTTCTCCAAGGTACCGCAGCATGTTCATGAACAGTGCCCGGTCAGATACAGGAATCAGGTTCAATCCACCATGGCTGACAATTTTCACGGATACTTTCTCCCTCGGATTTCTGTGCAGTACCACTTTTGCTCCATTCCCGTATTCCAGAAGTACAAGGTTCTTATCAACATGCTCCTTCCGAAGCAATCCTGGAGCCGGTTTTGAAATAAACTGATCATCCAGGTTAACAATCGAATCTTCATCTCCTACAGGAGCGGGGGGGCTCTTAAACAGATAGGGTTCTGTGTCAATGGAGTCGATGGAAGCCAGTTGGTTCCAGACATAATTATCCGTAAGATCTCCGGAGTAAGCAGCGCTTGTGCTGTCTAAAGAAACGATCTTCTTTGAAGCCAGAAAAAGATCTGTTATTGCTTCCATATCTGCCGGTTTCAGGGTCTTTGTATAATTCTTATAGAGCTCATACTTCTCTTTTCCTGAAAGAATTACAGAATTACGAAGGAATCCACTCTTTATCTCTCCAAGCTCGAGAACTTCCCTGTTCCGGCTTTTTTCCTTCCAGTTCATTTGGATTCTGACTGCATAATCAATCTCCTCCTGGCTGAAACCATGCTCCTTTGCCTGCGCAAATGCATAGCAAAGATCATTCAGCATATCTTTATAGCTACTGCCATTATTGCTAAAGATCTCAGCGCCCATGAAGCTGGTGTGCGGTAGAAAGGAAGCGTTTCTCCATTGTCCGGAAACGTATGAACCTGTGTAAGACCCGGACAACCTTCGGTCCATGATCTGTTTGAAAACAGAAACAGCAACAACCGACCTGAAATCCTCCCTCGATGAGATCTCTTTGGCAGGGTATTTTGCCAACACAGACAATCTGGACCGGTTTCCGGATGTCCCCAGCAACCTGGTCCGGTCAATGACATTGTTACCCGAAACATCAGGAAATAACCGGGGTTTTTCCGTGGTGGGTTCCGAAATGGTTCCAAAAACTTCCTGAATGGTCTTCAAGGCAACCTTTTCGTCTATCTCACCATAAATGATAACTGCCAGCATATCGGGTCGATAATACTTCTTGTAGAAACCGGTCAATTGCTTCAGGTTGACTTTATCAATGGATGATTTGTCTCCCAGCACATCATGACCCTCCAGTTCTGTTCCATACAACATATAGGAAGCCGGTGTGCCCCCGCGGTTGATCTCCTCCTTGATAATTTTTCTTTCATGATCAAGGGTCTCCTGTTTCATGTCAAGAAAGAACATCCAGTCTTTAAACAGCAACAGGCTTTCCCGGAGATAAGCTTCGTTGTTGTCAGGAATAATCAGGTTGTACTCCGTGTCGGTCGAAGAGGTAAAAGCTGTAAACTCTACCCCCAGACGCATTCCCATATCTTCCATCACATGGTAACATGAGCGTCCCGGATAGTTTTCACTTCCGTTAAACATCATGTGCTCCAGGAAATGTGCATAGCCATGCTCATCTTTTGTTTCCACCAGAGCGCCTACTTTTGACTGCATGGTCAGTTTTACTTTACCGGTTTCTCCTTTGGGATTGATATAGTAGACGAGCCCGTTTTCAAGTTGACCGGTTACCAAACCGTTAGTTGCAGATGTAGTTTGCGTGTAACTGTGAAAAGAAAATAAACAAAAGAGTGCTGTTAAGATGATGTGCCTCATATCAGGATTACTCAAGGATGGAAATATAAAAATCTTGTCTTACAACGCCTTTAGCAGGCGCTCGGGTATTCCGGTGGAAGGTCTTGGAGCACTCTTATAAACCAATCTTCCCTCGGGGTCAATAATTGCAAAATGGGGAATACCTTTTATGCCAAATTGAGAATAGACCGCAGTCTTATCAGTACAAAGGAGCTGGTCTTTGTCCAATCCCTTTTCAATGAGAAAATCTTTCCATTTTTGAATGTCTTTTTCGCTATCAACAGATATGCCAATAAACTGAATTGGATAATCACTCAACCGGTGCTCCAACTCCTCAAGGTAGGGGAGTTCAAAATTACAATGGCCACACCAGGTTGCCCAGATATCAATGTAGGTCCACCTGCCTCTATACTGTTCGAGAGTAACTGAGTCACCACCAGAGGTTACCCCTTGTAATGCCGGGAATTCCCGGGTACCAACTTCTCTCTTCTCCATGAAATTTATTCTCTCATTTGTCTCTTTCATCAGAAACTCCTTCCATCGTCCGCCATATTCTTTAATAGCACTAATATATTCCGGGTTATCGCACTCTTCGTACACCATCGACAGAAGATTCCCTGCAACGATATACTCTTTAATAGTAGGATTATCGATGTAATCTGCCAGCCGTACTTCATTTAAAATATACTCTTTTCCGTCACCCAGAAAATCTTTGGGATCCTCAATGCGAAGATAATCCAGGTAGGCATTTAATAGTTGTCTGAAATTTGATGAGTAGACAACCTCATCATACCTGGTATCCTGTAGTACATCTTCAAGCAACAGAAGATCTGAATCTGAAAACGGATAATAGGTTTTTACATTGTATTGAGGCAAATCGAGCCCGGAAAGTATTTTATAATGTCTAATATCCATCTCCACAAACCTGAGAAATGATTCGGAATAGCCCTTGTTGTTGGTTCGGAAATCCTCGATCAATCTGGCAACATTGTGAGAGATCATATCAATTGTTACTAACTCAGGTTCTTCTATATTGTCATTACGCTGCTTCATAATCTGGTATAGACTCATCTCACGCTTGTAGATATGATGGCGTGCTTTTTCCTGCAGAATCTGTTGCAGAAGCTGGTTCTGCCTTGCAGGAATATCATCCCCCTCGAAAATCACCGATCGCCCCTTTAACCTAATGGAAACAGAATCACCCTTTTCAAGGAAACACTGTACATCATGCATGGAATTATCGGGAAAATTGATATAATAATACTCAGGGTTCTCTATGGTTTTCCGAATCGTAATTTCATTGCTGCTCTCTTTTGCAAACTTCTCAAACCTTAGCCAGAGATTATATATACCCCGGACAATAACCCGCCCTGCCTCTTCATCTTCAAAAGTGATATGAACAACAACCTTTCCGGCCGATGTTGCCTGTTTTTCACAACTCATCAACAACAACACAGGAACAATAAAAATTGTCAAAATCAAAGAAAATTTACGCTTCATTTGAATTTCAGGAATTTTAATCTGTTAGTATTCAATATAATAGTCATATATAACTTCTGATCCATTATTGGTCTCAATCCGTGAGAACTTTACCAGCCTCCCTTGTTCATCACTGGTATATGTATAGTTCAGCGGGGAGACAGCTCCGAAAGGATCATACAGTTCTGTCCCCGTAAATACATATTGATGCATAAACAGGTCGTTGAATAGAACCATATGTGACCGGTGCAGTAAAAGGAAAGGAGGTAATCCGTAAATATATGTAGGCATAAAAACCGGGTCAAAGCCTGTTCTGCGCCTTCTGTTCTGGTCAATAATCTCATTGAAAGGATAGGAATACCAATATTCCGCGAATATCTTCTCCCCTGCACCAAACCCATCTGCATACTGAATATCAGTAACGTAACGAGCTCCCACATAGCTTGATACCGTTCCATCTTCCCGGTAGACAAACTGCTGTGCCAAAACTTCCTCTCCCTCATCCTCGGTTAATCCGGAATCAAAATACCTGATTTCATTGGAAGAGATCTTTACCAGCTCACTGGTCCCATCCACATAATAGAAAATATTCCTGAAATGAAACCAGTAGTATCCCTCATCCGGAAAAGCTGTCACATAAGTCCTTGATCCTATCTCAGTTACATTACCATTCGCGTCATAATTCAAATAATATTGGTAGATGGACTGAGAAATTCCCCCAGAATTCCACACAAAAACAAAACTGTCCAAACGGCTCTCTGTGTTATAATGGAAGTCGAACGTATGTTCCCTATTCATCCTGTTGTCTTTATAAACGATCCGACGAGGCTGTTCAAATACTCCTTTTATAACTGTCACATTCGTAGCAGACCTTTCCCCCCTGCTATCCACCACAATAATCTGCAGAAGATACTCCTGCGCAGGATCCAGGTTCCCGATATAAACGGTCTCGTTAAGCTGGTATTCCGTTACCAGGCTGTCTGGAACAAGGATGGTCTGAAGAACACCTTCAAAAAGGATCATGATGGAATCAATTGGGTACATCCCTGTAGTTACCTCCCCTTTTAGAATATAGGAAGGTGCCACTACGGCAATGGTATTTCCCCCGGTAAGAAAAACCTCCGGTATGGAGAACTTCAGAACTTTGATCACAAAACCACGGTTGAAACTCCGGTTATCTTTATCAATGACCTTGATAATGAATGATAATGTAGTATCAATCACGATTTCACTGATATCTACCCGATATACAAAATCGAATTTTGTTTTACCCTTGTGCTCCGTAATCTGCACGATGGGAGTGTAATCCGTTCCGTTGAGAACCTCAATTTTCTCCACTCCGTTGGGAACATCCATAGCCAGTTGTATGTCATAAAAGTCAGCGGTATCACGTCGAACTTCAACCTCCCTGTTGCTCTTTATATCGAATCCGGGATCGGGGAAGACGATCTCCTGCTTACAGGAAAAGATGAAAATCGCGATGATTCCTGCAGTATAATATTTACTGATATTGAATAAACCACGCCTATTCATTGTACAGAGAATTAAGTTCAGGATTAAAGGCTACGATATCCACACCCCATTCCATGAATTGTTCGATCAGGATTATAAACTTCTCTTTTATGATTCCAGGATAGGTGTCCAGTTTTGAGCTATTGGTATGTATCAGCTCGTTCAGATAACTGTTTACAAAATCTTCATTTGAAGAGGGAAAATAAAAAATTCCTTTAATGGCCTTTTCAATGGTGAGGTCACCGATGGTCACATCAGGCAAACCTTCTCTGCCGTAAAAGTACCTGGCATCCACAAAACCCCTGTTCAGGAACCACTCCTTATCAACCAGGCCATATTCATCCACAATGTACCCCTCGTTTTTGTACATATCGCCAATATTCTCCCCGAAGTACTGAATACTTGTTTCAAAAAATTGAGATAGGATCAGGTCGTACATGTGATGCTTTTCCATCACATAAACCATGAAAAGGAAAAAGTTATCGTTGCGATACTTATGGAAGTTTTTGCTGCTGGCAAGAATCGTCCTCCTGTCCACGCCAAAAACAAAAGTATGGTCGTTCCCTATAGAGTGTAAAACGCCGGTCCCATTATCTGTAGCCCTGGAATCTGAAAGGGTCAAAGGATCAAAAAGAAAACCATTCGTGGTATTCACTTCGCGGCAGACCAGGACCTTAAAAGGGAGTTGGTTTAAAAAATAATCTGATTGATAGAGGGATCCTTCAGACTCAATTCCATCCTTAAAATACTGAAAAACATTGTCTTCCAGGAAGCCCAGTGCAAAATCCACATCGGAGGAATCCAGCTTCTCCAGGTTAACCATCTGCCAATTGTAAACAATGTTCCGGCTGGATGCCAGGTAGGCAAAATCGAGGGTAAAATCAAACTCATACAGGATCCCACAGTTATAGGTCTCGTATAAGAATTTCACAAGCGGTTTAGACAAATCGATCTGAGTAGCCACCCTGTCCACATCTTTCATGGAAGGAGTAAGCTCCTCCTCCCTTGAGCATGCGATCATTGCCATGGCAATTATGATCAGGTATATCGTAGGTTTCATCATTTTTCCATTTTACACATATCGGGATAAAGTCACCTGTTTACCATCTCCGGGATCTTCTCAAACCTGTCATTATTCCGGATCAAAGGATTTATTTCCCGCTCTTTTAACGGGATAGAGAGTGTGTAGTTGTTATCCCCGGGAAGCAGCGTGTAAATCTCCTTTCCGTAAGTGGCCCCGAAAATATCAACCAGCGTAAAAGCGTGTTTGATCTCCGGTTGATCTTCCATTCTTCGCAAATCGAACCAGCGGTGATGATCTTCAAAACACAACTCCTTCCTGCGCTCTGTTAGTATAAAGTCAAGAACTTCCGGATTGGAAGCCGGATAAACGATCCCGGATGCATCAGTGTACCTGTACAATAATATGGATCTGATGTCCTCAATAGCCCCGGTCACATCATCAAGCTGTGCATATGCTTCGGCCCGGTTCAGGTAGGCTTCGGCTACGCGAAAATTACCATATCCCAGTTTGGTGAACATGTTAGAGTACTTTGTGGGGTGATAATAGGTATCAGGCCCCAGTACCTCCACGGAGAAGAAGGCCTCCCTTCGCTGATCCAAAGAATCGTATAGATTGTACAACTCCTCACTTGCACTGTAGCTCATCTGATTGATACTTCCATCGTAGCTGTAAATCGACATGACCGGGTTCACCGTGTAGAATGAGTACAGGACCTCATCATTATCATCCGTTATAAATGCCTTCCCCTGGTAGATCCGGGATAAATAAGCTTCATCGATTACCTCGGAAGCATACACAATTGCTTCATCCCATTTCTGCTGGTATAGCTTAACGCGGGACATGAGTAGCTTGCAAGTACGAGCATCAGGATGCCATTTCGACTTCTCGATACCACTTCCTTCGATTAAGTCAACAGCGTCGACAATATCATTTTCAATTTGTTGGTAACACTCGCTCACGGTATTCCTGTAATATACTTTCTCTATAGCAACATTGGTCCTTAAGGGCACCCCCAGATCGGCATCTTCAGTGGCGGGGTCAAAGGGTTTGCCATACAGGTTCAATAAGTTGAAATAGGAGAGGGCTCTGATGAAACAGGCTTCACCTTTAATATAGTCCTTCTCATCCTGGTCGCCGTCTGAAACATCAATCAATTCAATCACATAGTTTGCGATGGCAATGTCTTCGTAAGCATTCTGCCAGGCATTGTTGATCTGGAACACCCTTTCACCCTCTTCATCTATCTCAATTTCCCTCTGCCATGTGTAGGTGGTTTTTTGCGCCTTTTTGCTTTTCGATGACATGGAGGCGATCTCGGTCATGTTATCGGTCATATAATCCACCGTGCGGAAAATCGGATACTCCCTGTTGAATTCCTTTAGCAGCAGTGCGGCAAAATGATCCGGCTTCTCAGGTACCAACAAATCCTGATCCACTTCGTCCAGAAAACCGCCACATCCCCAAAAGGATGTTGCCACCAGTATTACCAGTACCCGTTTCATATATTTATATCCCTTTGTGAAAAGATGAACCGAGCTTGCGAGCTCGCTGAAGGCAAAATATTTCAATGGCCGTTTCATCATAACAAAATCAAAAACTCATGTTTAAACTCAACCCGTAATTTGGAAGCGTGGGCATACCCAGCCCCATTATCTGTTCAGGATCCTGTCCCAAAAGCCTCTTATCCAGCGACCATACTGCGATGTTTCTCATTCTGATACTGATATTTGCACTGCTTATATTCAGCTTTTGAAGCAGTTGCACCGGGATGATGTAGGATATGGCGATTGTTTGCCAGCGAATGTGATCCCCTTTCACCACACGCACGTCACTGAAATCATACATCCACCAGGCATTGGCTCCATAAGGAACGATCAGCCCATCATTACTTACCAATATTGCCTCTTCATTGTCCGGGTTTTCGGAAAACCGCAATACCTGGTCACTCAGCACCGGAATGTCCGTGTACAGTTCGTCGCCCGGTTCTCTCCACCGGTCATTGAATTCGGCACGTGAGTTTTCATAGGGAAGCGGCATACTCTGGTTCTGGTTAAATAGCTTCAGCAGCCTGGTTCTATATCCAAGTTTATAGCTGAACCTGGTCGATATCATGATACTCTTATATTTGATTTCTGTTCCAAATCCACCATAAAACCTGGGAATCCTGCTTCCTTCATAAACCAGCACATTCTTTAAATGGTCATCGATACTCCCGTTGGTTTCGTCATACAGGTTCTTAAATGTTGGAAGACCCTGCTCATCCAGTCCATTAAACTGGTACGAAAAGAAAGCACTTGAGGGGAATCCTGTTCTATAAATAGAACCGGACAAATAGTTGTACACCGTAGTATTGTCTGCTCCCTCTTCAAATCCCTCTAAAACCCGGTCCTTCTCATAAGATAGGTTATAATTCGTGCTCCATTTGAAGTTCGGGCGATCGATGTTTACTGAACGGATATTCATTTCAAAACTCTGAACATCCTTACTCCCGGAATTATAGAAGAGCGTGCTGGCCCCATTTACCTGGGAAACAGGCCTGGCCTGTAAGAGATCAATGCTTTTAGAATAACTGTAATCAAACACACCGCTGAGCCGGCCCTGCCATAATGAGTAATTTAACCCTGTATTATATGTCGAGGTTCTCTCCCAGCGCAAAGTGGCATTGGGGAAAGCCTGGAAGTTGGCTACATTCTCCGGATAGTATTCCGCCAGGTTTCTGCCATAATCACTTATCAATAGATAGGGACTGACATTGGGCATCGTTCCCCTGAACCCGTATGAGGTCCGAAGGGACAACTCCTCCAGGATACCGGTTCGGTTAAAGAATGACTCACGGTGTATATTCCACCGGGACGATACCGACCACACCGGCTTAAACTTGTATCGCTCGTACTGACCAAATGCGTTGGAACCATCACTGCGAACGTTGAAGTTCAGAATATAACGGCCTTTGTAAGAATAATCAAATACACCGAAAACGGAAAGGCTGTTGCTGATCTTATCAGTAATAGAAGGATAGATATCAGAAGAGCTGCTGGTCATCCATGAGATCATGTTTTTGTAATCATAACTGTTCACATCAAGCCCGACATGAGGAACCATCTCTATCCTGGGCAGCATAATAAAACTCCTACCTTGTGAATGGTTGTATCCCGGAGCCATCCAGTTGGAAACTCCCCAGTATTTGGTTGACCTTACTTCCTGTGCAAGATGCAGGTTAATGGCATGATCACTCTTTATAATCTTTCTGTAATTCAATTTATTGGTAATTGAAAATGCATCCTGGGTAACCATTCCCCCGGAGTACAACCCGCCGAATGGTACCGTTGCAGCATTGGCAACATCCTCAATAACAAGGTCATTAAAGTCGCTGTAAGTCCTTAGCCGTGAAATATAGTATGTGTCTTCCGTGATCCACTCTTCCGAAAGGTTTGTGGTATTTCGGAAGCTGAACATGCTTCGGAAGCTGAAATCATTTAAGAATTTCCAGTTGAAGTTCCCTGTTATAGCAAAGCTCTTATTGTTAATATTCCGTTCTGAATTCTCCATCTCATTCAGAATGCTGTAATCTGCATATACAATCTCTCCCCCGGTCTGACGCCTGTAGATCTCCCGGCTCTGGGTAAACAGCTCCCCGTTCTCATCCCACACCGGGACAGCCCTGCTGGTAGCGGAGGCGGTGTTGAAACTATTAATTGAAGAGTGGTTGTATCGCGCCTTCTGTATCGATCCGTTAATTTTAAGGGAGAACAGGATATTCTTGCTTAAGTCAAGATCCAGTTTTGCCATACCGGTAATCCTGTTAAGCCCGACTCCATTTTCAACCCCATTATCTTTATTCAACCCCAGAGAGGTATAGTACCTGGCATTTGTTGAACCACCGGAAACGCTGATGGCATGTTGCTGGTTAATTGTCGGTTGGTATAATTCCCCGAACCAATCTGTGTTCATCGTCTCCAGCCTGCTTACCTGGTTCTGGAACTCTTCATATGTATAGGTACCATTCCACAGCAATTTCAGGGCTCCTTCGTAACCCAGGTAGTCCCGGTTGTTATATTCAACAATGGTGCCCAGGTTTCTTTCATACATCTCACGCGACAGGTCAATGCGTTCTTTGGAGTTCATCAGGTACATGTCAGAATACTTCGGCCTGTCCATATAACCAACACTGGTCTGGTATGTCAGGACCGGCTTTCCCACTTTTCCCCGTTTGGTTGTGATCGCGATGACTCCATTTGCTGCCCTGGTACCATAAATGGCTGTAGCTGAAGCATCCTTTAGTACACTGATGGATTCAATATCCTGGGGATTCAACCCGGATAGCGCATTCCCGATAATATTCACATTATCAAAACTGTTTATCTCGGCTGCAGAAAGCGGTACCGGGTCCTCATAAATCACTCCATCTACCACCCATAACGGTGCCTGAACTCCTGTAAATGTACTGCTGGAGCGGACCCTTATCTTGGCAGCAGCACCTGGTGTGGCACTCAGGTTCGTAACCATCAGTCCTGCAGCCTTACCAACCAGCATCTCATCAACCGTAAGGGCCCCTATTTCCTTTAACTCGTCACTCTTAATAACACTAATTGAACTGGTCAATTCCCGTTTATCCACTGTATAGTAACCGGTGGCTACCACCTCGCCCAATTCCTGTGCGGATGATTTCATTTGAATATTCAGGACGGTTCTGCCTGAGATCTCCACCTCCCGGGTTTCAAAACCGATAAAAGAGACCACTATATAACCTGACAAATCGGAGACATACACCTGAAACCGACCATTTATATCTGTGATTGTTCCCCTGCCTGATTCCTTCACTACAATATTTGCCCCCGGAAGTGGTTTCCCCTCTTCATCTGTAACAACCCCTAAGATTCTGCTTTTGATGACCAGGGGAGGAGGTTCTTTAGCTGATTCTTTCTTTTTATTGATCACAATGGTATCATCGATGAACGTATATGTGTAACTGGTGTTCTCGAAAATCTGATCGAGAATCTCCTTTACCGTAACATCTGTTTTGTTAATGGAAATATGATCAATATCAGATACGCTATTATCGTTAAAGAAGAAGCCATAGTTTGCCTGTTTCCGAATCTCATCAAAAATGTAATTGATGTCAACATCGTTGGCATTGACAGTGATCCTTGCCGTTTGCGAGTAAGAATGAATAGAGGAAAGGGTCACTAACAGAAAAATAAAAGGCTTGAACAGCTTCATAAATGCTTATTGAAAAGATATCTCGATCAGTACTTAATAAGTAATCGGTTATGGTCCACTATCTTCGTTCTCACCGACATTTCCAATTCCAGGATCCTGAGCAGATCCGTGAGATCTGAATAGCGTTTCAAGTCGCCGGTGAATGTAACCTCCTTAATGCCCTCATCCTCGAATACCACATCAATATCATACCATCTTGACAAGGTCCCCATGATGGAGATGAGAGGCTCATTTCTGAACACAAAACGGCCATCTTTCCAAGAGGTATACAAATAGGGGGATACTTCAATAAGTTCTACAGTGTGAGAAGCGTGTCCATAGATCAGCTGCTGGTTGGGCTCAATCACCTCTTTTCTAACCGGCTGGTCACCCTCCCCGGGAAAACTAACCTCCACTGAACCTTCTACCAAGGTCGTGTAAATACTCTCTTCACCGGGGTATGCAGAGATATTGAAAGCTGTTCCCAACACCTTCACCTCTTGCTGATTGGTCTCCACAATAAAAGGTCTTTGCTCGTCCCTGGCCACCTTGAAAAAGGCCTCTCCGGTCAATTCTACTTTCCGCTCTTTTCCCGAAAAGTAAACCGGGTAGGTTATCCGGGTTTCCGAGTTTAACCAGACAATTGTACTATCTTCCAGGATGAGCATATACTCTCCTCCTCTCGGAACCTTCAACGTATTCAATGCCACTGTTTCAGCTTCTGTTTCCCGGCTTTCATATTCCAGAATGCCGCAGTCATTTGAGATCACGATTTCATCATCCTGGATCAAGGTAGTTCTGACATCTTCCAGGTAGATTACTTCACCATCATTCAGAATGAGTTCAGCACGGGTTTGTCCCGGAGGGATCACTACAGGTTGGGAAACCAAGACTGGCAGCAGACCTTTCAATCCCCCTTGTCTCAACATCAAAGCAGAAGAAACAGCAATCAGCACAGCTATTGAAGCTGCAGCAGCATATAGCCTGATCCTTTGGATTCTTCTTGCAATACCTCTTTTGACCTCCTGTCCCTCAAGGAATGTGCTCCACTCCTTTTCCAGATCGATCCCATCTGCTATTTTCTCTCTTCTCTTCCTCTTATCACCTTCAAACAGCCCATCATACAGAAGCTTATTGGATTGTTCCTCTTTCCATATATCCAATCTTGATATCTCTTCCCCGGTAAGTGTACCAAAAGCCTCTTTTACAAGAAGATTGGCGATTTGTATCTGATGTGATATTTTGTTTTTCAAATCCATTTACTCACTTTTTCTATCCCACCAATAGGACGCAGCAAACAAAGACGGTGGGTGACATGGTTACCTTACTAATTGTAAAAAAAATGGGACCCCAGTTTTTCCCTTACTGTTTTATAGGCTCTCTTTTTCACTGTCTTCACTGTATTGATTGAAACTTCTATCCGATCAGAGATCTCACTATTGGTCAGCCCGTTTATGGTCAACTGCATGACCTTCCTGGCTTGTGGGGATAATTCATCAATGGCCTTATGCAACAGGTTATAGGTCTCCTCCCGCAGGACTTCATGCAGAAGATCTTTTTCATTGACAAGCTCATAATGATTCTCTATGGAGTCAAAATGAAGATCCTTCTCTTTCCGCAGCTGGCTTATACAGGCATTCCTGACCAGTACGTATAAGTATGCTTTCAGGGAATTCACAGATGCGAAATTCTCATCCGGCTTTTGCCAGAGCTTAATCATAGCTTCCTGGGCGACATCTTTTCCCTTTGCATCATCTTTGAGAACCATAGACGCCACAACGCACATGGAAGGAAACAACTGATCGAACAGCTCTTTGAATTCCTTGCTATGATATGTAATGCGCTTGCCGGAAACTATCATTTTACAAAAATGACACAATTATTTGACTACGGCATTACACCGGACAATAATCCATACACCTTCCGCAGCTGAAGCAATCGACCCTGTGGGGCTCGTAATCCTCCCTTCGCCGGAACACCACCTGGTTCATCAGGGTGATCCCCAGTGCAAGTCCCAGGAAACCGCCCAGTAAGCTGCTCCCCCTTCTAAATCTATCCCTGATGACCGATGCCTCCTCCACCAGCTGGTCAAAGGTTTTTCCTGACTCAAGAAAAGCCTGCACATCCAGGTTCTCCTCATCCTCCCTCAACCCCGGATTGCTGATTAGCTGTTCGGCCAGGTAGAGATCGGGATGTGCCCTGCTCAGGTAGATATGCGACCTGTTACCGATCCAGCCTCCCAGCAGGGTAAGCAGGGGGATCAGTCCCACGTATAGAACAAACCGCTTCAGGTTTTTCCTGCTTACCTCGGGTCTCCTGTACGCCTGCTCCTCCGGAACATTGATGGCATCGAAGGGACAGGAATCCTTGCAGAGTTTGCAGCTGATGCACTCCGAAGGTGTGATGCTCAGGTGCCATTTCGAAAACCTGGACATCCACCCCAGCAGCACCCCGTAAGGACAGAACACCCTGCAGTAAGGCCGGGCGAAGAACATGCCCAGCAAAAGAAAGGTGACCCCCAGGAAGATCATCAGAAAGGGGCCATCCATCCGGAAGATTCCCACGAAGGGGTCGTACCTGCAGATGATAAAGTCGCTTCCTGTTGCCGCCAGCAGCACTGCAAGTCCCAGGTAGACCACCGGGATAAAGGCAAGTGCCTTACGTATCCAGCTGGGCAGAGAGACGGGACTGATTACAATCAGATCCTGGATAACACCCAGGGGGCATGCTGCCGCACAGAAGGTGCGGCCGAAGAAAAGGGCGAAGACAAGGGGTAGCAGGAAAAACAGAAGGGCGGCCAGGGAGATGGCATAGGCGGGATCAAAGATCGAAAGCGCCACATTCTGGATGGCCCCAATGGAGCAGATGCAGCCATCGCGGTAGAATCCGAAATAGAGCAGTGAAAAAAGGGAGAGCCAGAGCAATCCCCTTCTGGAGCGTCTCCTGATGGCCAGCCATGAGGCCAGGGAGAGAACTGCCAGCAGGACAAAAACATCGAAGTACTCAAGGGCCACGCTCCTGGGTTCGGGGGTGGTTGGAGTTGGTTGCAGATAACCCGATTCAAAATCGGGCTTGGGAAACCGCGCATGTGAGTCGGGCGAAACCGGATCAGACTGTGCAAGCAACGGGCTGCCGGCAAGCAGCAGGAGCAGGATAATCAGAAGGGTTCGTGTTGGGGTTCTGTCTGGCATGTTATCCTCTCTTCTCCTTGGTTTTTGTACCAGGTCCTTTGATAATGTATGGCGTGGATGCCGGCACCCTGCTGATGGCATCGGAGGGACAGACTGTGGCTATGGAGCACTGGTTACAGTTCAGACAGAGGTCGTGCCTGATCTGAAGCTGCAGGGAGCCGTTTCCGAATGCGTCACAACCCTTCACACATTTGGCACATCCGATGCAGAGTTCCTCGTCGATGATGTATTCGAAATAGGGCTCCTCGATAAATTTCCGCTGGATGGCGGCTGTGGGACAGAGCTGGTTCTCTGCACCGGTCTCCAGTCTGGCCCCCGGTTTAAAATAGCCCCCACAAAGATCACAATACCCGCAAACATCATACGCATGAACACACTTGACGGCCGATTCGGCCCTGACACAATCGGTGGCACAACGTCCGCACTGGGTACATTTAAAGGGATCGATCTGCCACACATACTCCTTCGGGTTGGCCGATCGCACCAACGACAGGGCACCGGTTCCGGCCACAGCAAGTCCCAGGGTAACCCTCACCCCGTTGTTGATGAACCCGCGTCTGCCTGTTGCCTTATCTTTTTTCATTCCGGAATAGCTGTTTTAGTTGGAGTGGCCCGCTCCTCCCGGGCTTCGGGCAGTCTGCACTCTTCTATTTTTTTGCAGCCCCTGCACTGGTAGTTCAGTCCGCAATCCTGTTGCAGGGTCACCTGTCTCCTTACCAGGAGAAACCCGGTTCCCAGGGCCATTCCCGCCAGCACTCCCCCGCGTGCCATCTGCTCTATAAAACGCCTTCTATCCATTCTCCTTCGGTTCAAAGATCCGTATCACATTGCGGTCAAAATCGAGGAGATACACCACACCCTGTTCATCTACACAGAGATCGGGTGCCTTCTCCCCCTCAAAAAGGGAGGGTGGTGCCACCACGCTTTTCAACTTGCCCGACTGGTCATGGATCTTGATCCTGATCAGCCCCTTTTCACTGGTTATAAACGATCCATCCTCCATCACAGTGATCCTGGCAGGGTTGCAGCACCCCAGGAATCCTTCGATATCCACCGAGGAGTTCTCCCAGAACCCCCTCATCCGGCCATCGTCACTGTAATTTTCCAGTGCATGTTTGCCCGGATTAACCACCCATAGCTCCCCGTAGCTGTTAACTGCCAGGTCGAAATTGCCACTGGGAATGATGAAACCGTGTCCGGATTCCGCCTCCGCTTTCCCCTCAAACACACCAACCCTTTTACCCGCAGCGGTATAGATAACCACCCTGCGGTTCCCTGCATCGGCCACATAGAGCTGTTCACCATCGCCTGCCAGGTTGGTGATAACCGCGCGCGCGCCCAGGTCATCCCACCGCTTCACCATATCTCCCTCCAGGTTATATTCGGTAACGAAAGATTTATATCCGATGTAATAGCGGCTCTCTGTCACAAGCAGAGAGGTTGGACCGGGAAGGATGTTGTACCGCTTCTCTGCCGTTCCATCGGGGAGGATCACCACCAGGGAGGAGTCTCCCGCAACATACAAACGGCCGTTGTTATAGACCATACATGTGGCCTTGAGTGATCCCAGGGAGAGGTTGCGGCTCTCCTTGTGAGAGATCAGCGCCGGATCCACTTTGCGATACTGCTCCACCTCCAGTTTAAAAGGATTGTCACCCCGCCGGTCGGGCCGGTTGTTCATGAAATCGACCGTGATCACCACAATGATCAGCGTCAGGATCACGAGTACAACTACAGTAAGACTTCTCTTTTTCATATCGATGTTTCTATCTGTTTCTCTCCACAGCCATATCGAGGCATACCATGGTTTTTGAGTCCCTCATCACCAGGTAACCATCGGCCACAGCCAACGGTCCCCAGGCATCGTGCCCCTCCAGAACCTTGTAGCTGTCCAGCTCCATGTACCTGCTGGTGCCGGGTCTCACGATGGTAAGTGTGCCGTCATCGCTCACAATAAAAAGTTTGTTGTCAGCAATCATATAGGGTCCCAGTCCAAACCTGTGTTCAGGACCGCTTGACCAGACAATCCGTGTAAAATCATCGGGATGTACGCAAACAAGTTGGTTCCTTAAGGGGCCTGCATCCTTGGGAAGGATCCCCAGCAGGTGTCCCTCAAAACCCACTGGTGTCTGCTGCTCACTGGCCAACCCCTCCTTCGGGGCATACTCGGCGATGACCTCTGCATCAAAGTGCGGCCCCTGCCCATGCAGTTGCAACACCATGCTCCCGGCTCCGTAACCGGCTGTCATAAACACCTTTCCATCTGGCAGGCAGACCGGCGAAGGGGCCACGGTCTGGTGGTTCCATGCGGTGGTCTCCCAGAGTACCTCCCCAGCCTGCGGACCCTCTGCAGCAATTCCACACGCTCCGCCGAAAGCGCTGTAAACATACATCTTCACGCCCCGGTATTCCCAGGGCATGACGGAGGAGTGCGACATCTGCCAGCCATGCCTGTTGGGTGTCTCCCACAACACCTCACCGCTCTCCAGCTCCACCGCTACCATCAGGGCCTTCCCCCCGGTGGCGATGATCGCCTTCCCATTATCAACCAGGGGACACTGTCCCGTATTCCAGAGTGGGATCTCTGCCTGGTAATCCAGCTCCACATTGAGGCCCCAGAGAAGCTCCCCATCCTGCCGGCGAACACACATCACATGTCCCCGGGGACCGATGGTCACAATATGCTCCTCTGTCACTGCCGGGACGGTCCTGGACATTCCGTGGTTCCGCTTCAGGTTGATATAGTACCCCCGGTTCCACAACGCCTCTCCGGTCTCCAGCGAGAAAGCGCGAAGCAGATCGGCCCGCATCTCCTCATCATAATCGAGCAGATAGACCACCCCTTTGTAAATTGCTGCTCCGGCAAATCCTTCCCCCAGATCCGCTTTCCACATGACCCGGGGACCCCCGGCAGGGAACTTCTCAACCAGGGCAACCCGGGAACGGCTGATGTTATCGAAGTTGGCGCCCCGGAACCGTGGCCAGCTCTCCTTCAGGTCGGAGTCAACATTTCCAACAGCCTCAAAAAAGGCGCCGATCTTAATATCGGGGACCACAGCTTTGGCGCCCCTGTTATCGAGTCCCGGTTGGGTGGTGATAAAACCGGCCACCGGATCCTTTGCCAGCCACCATGCAATGGAGAGTGCACCGGCCAATGCCAGGATTCCCGTGGTGATATTTGCGCTGTTGAGTCTCAATTCTCAGCTGAAATGTTGTAAACGAAAAGTACCTCCCCGTGTCTGATCAGAAGTTTCTGGTCATAGATGGACATATGGGCCCAGAAGGGCCCCGATCCACCTTCGAGCCTGAACGAACTGACCAGCCTGAAGGAACCGGGGTCCGGCTCCACAAGTCCCACATGACCACGTTTCTCCTCAAACAGGTAGAGCATGCCATCGGCATAGATGATGGACCCTTTGTTGTGCCACTTCTCCTCGTACATCACCTCCCCGGTTTCCCACCTCTGGCATACCCAGTTCCCGTTGCCATTGTTGAGCCAGTTGGCTCCGTAGAGGTAGCCATCCAGCAGGATCACACTTCCATGGTGTGAATCGAGTGTAGCACTGCTCCATTTCAGGGTAGCATCACTCCCATCCGGTGCAATGGTGAACATCAGGGCCTCGGCATTGTAGCCGGAGGTAATAAAAACATCTCCGTCAAAATAGAGGGGGGTATTGGTATTGATGCGGCTGTTCCTGTCACCCGTATAGCCGGTGACAAGGTCCTTTTCCCACAATATGGTACCCTTCTCAGGATCCACGGCAAAAAGCTCCTTGTTGGAGGTAAAGAGGATCATCCGGCGTCCCTTGTGATTGATCATCACTGGTGAGGCGTAAGACCTGACACCTCCTACCGTATCGGATCTCCACAAAAGGGATCCGTTCATCTTATCCAGGGCAACCACCGCGGTCTGAGTTCCCACCGGAGAAGAGATCACCGCCTTTTCAGTAAGCAGCAGCGACTCCACCATCCCCCACCTGTGGAACTCCCCCTGAAACTCCAGGTGGGTGTTGCGGCTCCATAACACCGCTCCGGTCCCTGAGTCAATACAGACAACCGTTCCCAACCCCCCTGTCAGGTAGATCCTGTCATCTTCGATGGTGGGAGTCCCCCTGGTCTCCTGGAACGATTGGTTCCATGCCTTCCCATAGACAGTCTCCCATTGGATGGTCCCCTGCAGGTTCACCTTTGTGATCACATCCAGGCTGTCCCTCCTTCCGGTAATAAACAGATTGTCTTTGTAGAGCACCGGTGTGGAGTAACCATTTCCCAGCCCCTCCATTTTAAGGATCAGTTCGGGCCCCTCCTCCGGCCACGATCTCAATAGGCTGGTATCCAGGTAGATCCCATCCCTGTTTAAACCTCTCCACTGGGTATCCTGGGCTGCTGCATCAGCACAACCGAAAAGAGATGCGATGAACCCTGCTATGGCTATTATCTTTAATGAATCCTTCACTATTTCATTGTTTATTCGGCATTCGCCTCATGAGATACTTCACCTAACGGCTCAGTTCCCGGGGTGTGGTTCCCTGCCTGACATTATATGCAATCATTGACTCTCCGTGCCTGATATAGAGGACCCCATCATGCATTACCGGAACGGCCAGGTGCAATCCTGATCCATGTGTAACTTCAATCTGGCTGACGATCTCCAGTCTCTCAGGATCAGGTCTGACAAGCGCCAGCTCACCTTTTCCGCAATAGAGATAGAGCATGCCATCTGCACAGATGGCCTTGCCAAACTCCAGCTCCTTTGAGTTCCAGGCCTCATTGCCTGTCTCCCACTCTATACACCTCCATGACAGCTCCTTGTTGTCACTGTATGATTCATAAACATACCCATCAATAAGTATCGCAGCATACTTGTAATCACTAACGCTGTTTTTCCAGAGCACCTCCACCGAGCTACCATCTTCGCTGAGCTGCAACATACCTCCACCAACATTTGATCCGGATGGAAAAAGGATCTTTCCTTCATGATAGAGGGGTGTAATGGCGTGTACGGACCACCGCCATGGAACCTCCACGGTCCAGAGCAGCTCCCCCGAACCGGGATCAATTCCCAGCAAACTGGCAGCTGAATAGGTGACCAGCAGTTTCCTTTTGTTGTGCTCAAAGAGCAGCGGGGTGCAGTAGGCAGAGAGGTCTCCTTTCCCTGCACAACTCCATACAACCTCTCCACTGTGCCTGTTCAGGGCAACCACATTATTCTCCTCCCCCCCCGGAGTTACATAGACCTTCTCCCCATCCACCACCGGGGCTTCATTAATTCCCCACCTGATGTTTTCACCATCAAAATCCTTGAACATCTCTTTGCTCCAGAGCAAGGAGCCATCCTCCATGTTAAAACAGATCACCTTCCCCATTCCGCTTACCAGGTAGATTTTATCTCCAACCACCGTGGGTGATCCCCGGGTACCAGGATAACTTCTATTCCATTCCGGACCGTAAGGCACACGGTAGATAAGTGTACCGTCAAGATCCAGCTTAAACAGGTACCCTGTACTGTCAATCATCCCCGTGGTATAGAGGAATCCATTCTGAATGACCGCTGAGGAGAATCCAATACCCAGGCTGTCAAAGGTCCACAGGATCTCCGGCCCCTCCTCCGGCCAGGTTTTCAGCAGACCTGTATCGGGATAGTGGCCATCGGCAGAGGGACCCAACCACCTTGTGGGTTCTGATGTCCAGCTCTTTTTATCAGCCGAGCAACCCACCAACAATGCAACAAACAGAAAGATACATCCGAATTTTTTCATGACATATTTGTTTGATTCACAATAAAACTCCGAACTACCAGACTCCAACTACCCAACTACCTGACTACCTGACTTTATACGCTACCAGTGCCTTTCCGTGCCGTACATAGAGGACACCGTCGTGGATCATGGGGTGGGCCCAGTGCTGTTCGGAGCCATGGGTCACCCGGGTCTTGCTCACCACCTTAAAAGCTGAAGGATCAGCCTTAACCAAAGCCAGCTCACCCTTTTCGCTGTAACAGTAGAGCATCCCGTCGGCGTAGATGACCACCCCTTTGCCCAGGGCGGTGGAGACATACATCTCCTTCCCGGTTTCCCACTCAAGGCAGCGCCATTGCCGGTTCATATCCCCCGAACCATAAAGATAACCATCCACCAGTACCGCGCCGCCCATGCGGCTGTCCAGATTGGGAGTAAACCAGGTTTGCGTCACTGAACTCCCGTCCTGGCTCAGTTTCAGCAAGCCTCCCCCCTGACCGTATCCGCTAAAGTAGTATAGCGATCCGTTGTGATAAATGGGTGTGTTGGCATGAACCGAGTACTTGTTGGGCTGCTTATGCGACCAAAGGAGCACCCCGGTTCCGGCATCCAGTCCAATCAGGTGTGAGGTTGTATGTGTGGCCAGTATCTTCCTTCCGTTGTGTTCAAACAGAAGCGGAGTGCAGTAGG
Organism: Bacteroidota bacterium; assembly: GCA_039714775.1. Taxonomy (GTDB): domain Bacteria; phylum Bacteroidota; class Bacteroidia; order Bacteroidales. Next base: position 24,410 of record JBDLIQ010000003.1, on the reverse strand, counting down.
CGGTCTGCTCCCTTTTTGCCTTGCTGCTCCAGATCGTCTTTCCGGTGTGGCGGTCAAGCGCCACAACATTGTTGATCTTTCCTCCCGGAGTGGCATAGACGATATCGCCATCCACCACCGGGGTCTCGTTCACCCCCCATCTGATGTTCTTGCCATCGAAATCCTCGAACAACTTTTTCGACCAGAGGATCGATCCGTCGGAATTGCTCAGGCATACGAGCTTCCCGTATCCACTCTCAAGGTAGATCTTATCGCCTGCGATAACGGGTGAACCCCTGGTACCGTAGTAGCTTTCTGAGAATTCAGGTCCGTAGGTCTCTTTCCAGACCACCTCTCCACCCTTTTCAAACTTGAACAGGTATCCGGTCGTATCAATCATTCCCATGGTATATAGAAAACCGCCATCGGCCACCACCGAAGAGTGCCCCTGGCCAAGCTGTTCATAGGTCCAGAGCACTTCAGGGCCTCTGGCCGGCCACTCTGTTAATAACCCCTTATCCGGATAGATCCCATCGCCCGAAGGACCCCTCCAGCGCGTGGGTCCCTGCACCTGATCCTGATTCTGATCCTGGCTCTGCACCTGCACCTGATCCTGATTCTGTTCCTGACTCTGCTCCTGATTCTGTTCCTGACTCTGCTCCTGATTCTTAGCCGGGCAACCTGTCAGGATCAAGGAAAAAAATATAATAAAAATGGTTCGGTTCATCGTTCTTATGTTTAGAGTCCAGCGTTTAAAGCTGAACACCTCCAAAAATAGTATTAATCGCCTTTTTAGCCTTTCATTCAAAGAAGCACTCTTGTTAATTAGAGTGATTCTAAATAAATATCAGAAGCAACCTTTACGAGGCTGTTTTTGTACCACTTAGCAAATCAGGCAATGAATGCAACATGTCCCCTGATTGCCAATATATGATCACAAACTTGAATTATAACCTTTTATTATTATATATTTGACATCTAACTTTTTTACCTAATAGTACAAGGAATACCCGAAATAAATTTATTAAGCAAGAAATGACGAAAAAGGCACATTACGCTGTTGTCGCTGGGGAACTTGCCCCCGGTTTCAAGGTATCTGACGAACAGTTCAGTAAGATCCCCGACCTGATCAGGGCATCTTTCCAGGCTGTAAACAGGATGGTTCCGGAAACCGGCTTGCTGAAGTATGAGATCATCCGGATGGATGAATTTCTCGCACTCTCAGAATCGCCGGTCCACTCCATTCACTCGTTGATGATGTTCTTCAGTGCATTCCGGTTTCTCTCCTATAAAGAGCTTGGAGAACGGCTCGAATTAAAGGTATCTGTCGGGATCGGTCCCGTGGAGTTTGCACAGGACCATCTCAGGGAATCGGATGGTACGGCTTTCAGGACCTCTACAGATGGAAAAGAGAAGATGAAGCGTAATCAGCGGATCAGCATTCTGACCACCGAAGAGGCTTTGAATGCAGAGTTTGATCTCACCTGCAGCTTTATGGATATCATGATCCATAGCTGGTCCGACGAACAGGCCGAAGCGATGTTTCTGAACCTGACGGGAAAAAATCAGGTGGAGATCAGTCAGAGCCTGGGGATTTCACAGCCGGCGGTAAACCGCAGGTTAAAAGCTGCACATTTTGATACCATCCATAAATTCATTAACCGGTTTGAGACCCTTCTAAAAACATCCACTACCTGATGAAGATCATTCACTGGATCGTACTCATTATGACCATGGTGTTGGCCACCTGGTTTGTCTACCGGACCAGGGAGCCTCAGCCCCGTGTTGAAACCAACATCGATCTGAACTGGCGGTTTATCCAGGGTGACCAGGAGGGGGCCGGAGAGACCGACTTTGATGACACCCGGTGGCAGTACATCTCGATTCCCCATGACTGGATGATCGAGTATCCTGTTGATCACTCCAACCGGTCTGGCATTGCGGTGGCCAGTGGTCACTACCCGGGAGGGATTGGGTGGTACCGGAAAAATCTGGATTTGAGTGAATACCAGGATAAGGATAAATTCTTCCTTCTTTTCGAGGGGGTCTACATGGATGCCGATATCTACTTCAACGGTACCCACCTGGGACAACATCGCTATGGCTATTCAAGCTTTTACCACGATGTCTCATCCCTGGTCAGGACCGATTCACTCAATGTAATTGCTGTACGGACCGATTGCAGCAGAGTGCCTGTGGACAGGTGGTATTCAGGAGCCGGTATCTACAGGCATGTCAGGCTTATTGCCACCAGTTCGCTGCACATTCCTGTCTGGGGAAGCTCGGTTGTTTCCAGTGTGGACAGCTTTGGGAACGCAGCGCTGTCGGTATCTCTTGAGATTGAGAACCATAGCAGGAAATCACAGCGGTTCGAGATTGGTTATGATATTGTGGACCCGAAAGGACGCCTGGTGGCAGAAGGAAAAAGCAGCGGGTTCCTGAAGTCGGGCGAAAAGGATACAGCAATAAACAGCTTCTCCATTGAGGAGGCGATGCTGTGGTCCACCCAAACCCCACAACTCTATGCAGTGAATTGTTACCTGATGGACCACAACCGTCAGATTGACCACACCCGCACCCTTCACGGGATCCGCAGTGCTGAATTTGATCCTGACCGTGGGTTTTTGCTGAACGGTGAGAAGGTGGTCCTGAAGGGTGTCTGCCTGCACCACGACGGAGGCGAACTGGGTGCTGCTGTTCCGATGGAGAGCTGGAGAAGAAGGTTGTTACAACTGAAAGAACTGGGTGTAAATGCAATCCGGCTGGCCCACAATCCCCATGCTCCCGGCCTGCTCGACCTTTGTGACCATATGGGATTTCTGGTCATCGATGAGATGTATGACAAATGGGAAATTGACTGGCAGGCAGGCGGTGAGAATCCCATCATGAAAGATCACTGGGAAAGCGATCTTGCCGATTTCATCCGGCGCGACAGGAACCACCCGTCGGTGGTGCTCTGGAGTGTAGGCAACGAAACCCTGGAACAGCGGAATGATCCTGACAGGGGTGTGGTAATCTACAAAGAGTTGATGCAACTGGTCAGATCCATCGATCCCTCCCGTGAGGTTACCTGTGCACTGCACCACGGCGAAAAGAGCCAGGGAGAAGAGGTTCCCTCCCGCATGATGCATGTTTCGCCGGTGGTTTCGTACAACTACCGAACCGACTCTTTTAAAACCTGGCACGAGAAATATCCCGACCAGGTTTTCATTGCCTCAGAGACTAAAATTTACGGGACCAACCGTCCGGAGGATTACCAGGTCATCGATTTCAGTGACAATTCATGGAATGACATGGAACCCTTTGTGGCCGGACAATTTATCTGGGCAGGAATTGATTACCTGGGCGAATCGGCCGGATGGCCCGACCGTGGCTTCAGGAACGGACTGATGCTTACCAATGGCTTTATCAAGCCCCACGCCTGGTATATCGCATCACATTACAGGGAGGACCCCCTCGTTAAACTGACTGTGAAAGATTCCGTTCTGGCAGATTCCCTGAACAACATCTCCGGTTGGCAGGCAAGTTGGGTGGCCCCGCCGCTGGTTGATCACTGGTCCTTTGAAAAGAGTTCGGGAGCTAAAGAGGTGGTGGTATTCACCAATTGCGAAAAGATCGAATTACACCTGAATGACAGCCTGATCGCCACACATAACAGGAGTGCCTTTACCGACGGGGTGATCAAGTCCAGGATCCCCTTTGAGCCGGGACAACTGGTTGCCCATGCTTACTATAATGACGAACGTGGAAAAATGGTTAAGGTCTCCGATACACTGACCACCGCTTATGAAGCATATGCCCTGGCGATGCATCCTGACCGGGAGCAGGTCAGCTCCGAAAACCGTGACATGGTACATATCACCACCGAGGTCAGAGACAGCCTGGGAATCCTCAATCCCCACAGCGACCACATGGTGAGTTACCAGCTGAACGGCCCGGGGAAAATCAGGGTAATCGACAATGGCGACCTGGCCGATCATACACCTCCGGGCTCCTCCTCCAGGAAGATGAAAAAGGGAAAACAGCTCCTGATCCTGCAGGCCGGAAGCGAACCGGGAGACCTGATTATCAGTGCCAGTGCCGATGGCCTCAGACCATCAAGGGTAAAGATTAAAACTAAGGAGTAGTCTTTTTTGTGCTCTTTTTTGCCGCCTTAATCCCGATCCTGACTGTGGTCCCTGAGCCAGATTCACTTTTAATCTCCATCCATCCATTGTTGGAGTAGATGATTTCGTTACAGATCTTCAACCCGAGTCCCGACCCCTTCTCACCTTTTGTTCCGTTGGTGGTGATATGGGATTTTGTATCAAGCAGTTTGGACCGGATGGACTCTGGGATTCCGATCCCGGTATCCGTAATGTCAATAATCACCTCACCATTTGTCGAAACGGATGATATGCGAATGCTTCCCCTCCAGGGGGAGAACTTAATGGAATTACTGAGCAGGTTCCTGATCACAACATAGAGCTGGTCCCTGTCCGCTTCGATACAGTGCTCATCGCTGATCACCACCTCTATTTTCAGCTCTTTCTCCCTGATCCCGATATTCACAAGTTCCAGGCTCTCATCGACCAGTGCTTTCAGCGGGAATGATACCGGGTTTGCTTTAAGTTTCCCGGTCTGGGAACGACCCCATACAAGCAGGTTATCCAGGAGGTTGTATGTAATCTCCGAGGAGCTGGCCATCATCCTGAGCAGGTCATCCCGCTCCTGTCTTTTCATCTCCTTGTTTTCGAGGAGCATCTCCAGGGCCTGTCTGGTATAACCGATGGGTGCCCTCACGTCGTGACCTATAATGGCAAAAAGCCTGTTCCTGGCATTCATGGCTTCAACCAGGTCCCGGTTGGAAACCTCAAGCTTCCTCTTCTGTTGCGACAGCTGCTTTGATACCAACTGCAATTCTGTGGTACGCTCCTCCACCAGGTCCTCCAGGTTGTTTCTAACCTGGTTAAGCTCACCGGATAGTTTTTTAGCCTTCTTTTGAAGCTCATTGGATTTGCCCGCGAAAATATAGGCGTATACCAGCAGGTAAGCAAACATGGCATAATGACCGAGAAACTGGCTTTCGATGAGATCAATCTCCATGAGCATATCATTCAGTGCACCGAGAAAGAGAATCAATAATCCGATGGTGAAGGCAGGTGCGTAGCTTCTTCCCCTGCTCCAGGCAAGGAACAGCACATAGAGAAATACCATGCTTAACATCAGGAAGAAAACAAAGAACCAGGTGAGTGAAAAGGAGAAAAGACTGATGGGTGACACAACCACAATGACAACAAAAACTGCAGAGATCCACATGATCAGCCTGAACAGCAGTTTTGGAAATTCATAGGGAAAAAGGGATCTGATCATTAACGTAAAGAAGGGTACGAAAAAGTAGATATGCAGAAAATCAAGCCGCACCATCATTAAACCGTTCATATTCAATTGACTGAGAAAAGGAAGCTGTGTGTAAATTGCTACCCGTAAGGCCATCAGCATACAGATCATGGAGAAATAGACCCTGTATTGCTCCGTCCTGATCAGGTAAAGTCCAAGAAAATAGATCCCGATAATCAGAAATGCCCCGATCATGAAATGTCCGTGAAACAGCTCATTTTGCCGCTGGGTTTGCATCTGTTCGGGCAGACCAACCGTAATACCTCCCACAATGCCGCTGAACTGGTGGTCATAGTTGGAGACCTTGATCAGCAGCTCGGCCTGCTCACCTTGTACCTTTCCGGTAACCAGCGGAGTGCTGTACTTAATCAGGGTCTGATACTTATTCACCCCCGGGAACCCAAGGTATTCAATGGCCTTGCCATCGAGGAAAAATCCTGAAGCTGAAAAGATACCTGAAATTTTAAAGGCGAGCTCATCCACACCTTTGGGAAGCAAGAGGGTGAGGCGGTAGGTTGCAAAACCGTAACGGGAAATCTCGGGTATCTCGCTTCTGAGCTTATACCACGATCCGGGGACCTGGATGTAGTTGACCACCCCGGAATCACCTTCAAGGAGGGGGTTAAGCATCTGGTTCCAGTAGAACTCAAATTCACCGGTAAGTTCAACCCCTCCTTCAATCTTGAAGTTATACTCCCTCAGATCGATCACGCCACGCTCGGCCACAGGGGACGAGTCAACAGCATATGCGCTCGAAAAGGCATACAGAAATAGCCCTGTCAGGTATGTTAGGGAATGAAGACGCATGGCAAAAACTTATCTAAAGATAAGCTTTTGCTCCGAAATCACTTATGAAGTTTCACATTAAAAGCTGCGGGACCCCGCTGACCACTACCGATTTCAAAGTCTACATGATCTCCTTTAACAATATCATCCTGGAAATCATTGATATGTACGAAGATACTGTTTCCTGATCCCGATTCGGTGATAAACCCATACCCTTTGATCTCGTTAAAGAATGAGAGCCTTCCAGTGGATACATTGTGGCCCGGTTCATTGGGATCTCTTTTGGGTATGCTTACTTCAATATCTTCAGCTTTTGTCTTCTTTTTCTTTGTCAGGTCCGGCGGGGTGTTGGTGAGCATGCCGTTCTCATCCACATAGGCGATCATATCATCGAAACTACTGGTGGAGCTCTCTTTGCGTTCCAGTTTCTTCTTCTCTTTGTCCTTCCTTTTCTTCTCCTTTTTCTTTCTTACCTCTTTCTTGTGAAATGATTCTTGTGATCTACCCATATACTGTTTAATAGTTTAATTAAAATTGATGCAAAGTTACTTATTTTTTTGGACTATCCCCACAACGATTCCGGGTAGGCACCACTGTCAACAAGATCCCGTATGGCCTTCAGCACCTTTGGTTTGTCTTCCTGGTAGGTTACACCAAACCAGTTTTCGGGGGTTTGGAGCACCGACATCCTGGCTACACCTTTGTTGATCAGCTGGTCAACCACCAGCGGGATGTAGAGTTCCGCTCTGGGGTTTTGAAGGTTCTCTTTAATGAAATCCACAAAGGTTGTCTCGATGTGACCGAAAAAATCGGGGGTAAATCCGAAGAGGTTCATGGAGACGGTATCCATGGGAGCCAGCTTGTGAACCAGGCCATCTTCCTCTTCAAACACAATCTCTCCATTCTGCAGGAAAATTTTTGTGCGCTCAATCATGCCATTAAGAAAACCATGTTCGTTTACCTGGCAGATCCCACGGGCCACAGAACCATGTTCGGATACGGTTTTTTGAAGTTCAAAACCAACCATGCAATACTGCCCCGGCACCTCTTCGGTGGTCCGAATAAGGAAATCGTGCATAATCTGGTATGACCTCTTTCCATAGTAATCATCGGCATTGATTACCGCGAAAGGCTCTTTGATTGCATCTTTGGCCATCAGGACCGCGTGTGCGGTACCCCAGGGCTTGACCCGCTCCTCTGGCATGGTTAAGCCGTCCGGAATATCATCTACCGACTGGATCACATAGTCAACCTCCACGTGCGAAGGAAATTTCTCCACATAGCTGGTTTTGAAATCCTCCTCCATGCGGGGGGAGATCACGAATACAAAGCGGTCAAATCCTGCCTGCAGGGCATCATATATGGAATAGTCGGTAATGGTCTCGCCCGAAGGTCCGAATGGATCAACCTGCTTCATTCCTCCATAACGGCTGCCCATCCCGGCTGCCAAAATCAAAAGTGTTGTTTTCATGGCTCAAAAGTAATTATAGCTTTCAAGGTTTCCAAAAGCACGAAAAGGTCATATTATTTTCATGTAATATTTAAAACGCTACTTTTACGTGCTTATCATAAAACTTCAACTATGACACAAGCATTTCCTAAGAAAAGAGGCACCATTGTACCGCTGATGATTATCGGCGTGATGTTCTTTATTATCGGATTCGGACTTGGAATCAGCAGCTTTCTGATCCCGGCACTTAAGTCGGCTTTTGGCCTGACGACCAGTCAGTCCTACCTGGTCACCGCGGCCATCTTCTCGGCCTTTGTGATCTTCGGGCGCCCAACGGGCTGGGTGATCAAAAAAATAGGTTACCGCCTTGCCATGGTGCTGGCATTTCTTATCATGGGACTGGGGATGTGGATGTTTGTACCATCATCCAACGCATCAAGTTTTCCGCTCTTCCTGCTTGCCCTCTTCGTGGGCGGAATCGGTAACACCCTGTTGCAGGGTGCCGTCAATCCCTATATAACGATCCTCGGACCACAGGAGACCGCAGCAGCCAGATTCAGCCTGATGGGGATCATGAACAAGATGGCGTGGTGGGTCGCTCCTCTGTTCCTGGGAATCTTTATCGATTTGGAAGATGTTCAGATTACAGATATAATTCTCCCTTTTTATATTGTGACAGGAATCCTGGTTGTGCTGGGGATCTTTGCCTATTTCGCACCACTGCCTGAAGTGAAGGCCAGGGGAGAAGAGGATGAAGAGGGCTCAGAGGTATCCTCTTACGCAGCAGGGAAAAGCAGTATCCTGCAGTTTCCGCATCTTTTGCTTGGTGTGTTTGCACTCTTCCTCTACGTGGGATTTGAGACACTTGCACTGGCCTCCATTCTTGATTTTGCAAAGGCAGCTTTCGGCGAGGCCGGGAACATCGCCACCTATGCCAAATATGTACCCATCGGAATGATGGTCGGATATATATTTGGTGCGATCGCCATTCCAAAAATCATCTCCCAGACAAAAGCACTGATCTCATTTGCAACACTGGGGATTGTCTCGGCACTCCTGCTTATTTACCTCCCGGCAGACAAAGCAATTTACACCTTTCTGCTGATCGGTTTTGCCAACTCTTTGATGTGGCCCGCCATCTGGCCCCTGGCAATGAATGACCTTGGGAAATTTACCAAAGCGGGAGCGTCACTGCTGGTGATGGCCATCGTGGGCGGTGCGGTGATCCCACTGATCTTCGGTTTTATCGTTGATGCCATTAAAACCACTGAGGTGGCTCTGGTTGCCAACTACCAGTCTGCCTACTGGATCATGGTCCCCTGTTACATTTTCGTGCTCTATTTTGCCCTGCACGGACATAAGATAAGAACCGGGACAGGGAAATAGTATTCAGTATAATAGTTTAAAAACGGGAGAGATGAGAGAATATATTGGAGTCGATATTGGCGGGACCAACATTGTGGCCGCCAGGTTTTCTGAGACCGAACAGCTTGAAAAGGCAGAGACCCCAACCGGGGCGGACCGGCCGGTGAAAGAGATCCTGGAATCGCTCTTCTCCGTGGTCGGACCCCTGATCACCGAAGAGGTGGTGGGTATCGGGATCGGGATGCCGGGCCTGATGGATACCGAAACCGGGGAGATCCTGGCCATCAACAACATCCCTGCCCTGAAAGGGGTCTCTGTGAAAAAGGCGGTGGAGGAGCGCTTTGGTTTGCCAACATTCCAGAACAACGATGCCAACTGCTTTGCCCTGGGAGAGGCCTATTACGGAGCAGGGAAAGGTTTCCGGCACATGGTGGGGGTCACCATGGGTACCGGCCTGGGAAGTGGTATCGTCATCGACCGAAGGGTACACGCGGGTGTGGCCGGATGTGCAGGGGAGATCGGCTGTGTCCCCTTCCATGACGGGATCGGTGACGATTACTGCAGCAACGCCTTCTTTGTAAATACCTACCAGAAAAACGGGATCGACCTTTTCAATGAGGCAAAGGCAGGAGATGCAACATCCCGTGAAGCGTTCAACCGGCTGGCCGGTAACCTGGGCGAAATGTTGCGGCTGACCATGTTCATCGTCTCCCCAGAGGCTTTTGTCATTGGAGGAGCCGTAGCCCGGTCATGGGAATTCCTGGAGCAACCACTGCGGGAGGAGATCGATAAATTCATGTTCCCCCTGGTTAGCGAAAGGGTGCAACTACTTCCTGCGCAGCTGGAAAACGCGGGACTTTACGGGGCAGCGGCCCTCTGTATTTCTCAAATGGAAATTTGACCCGCAGTCACAAGAGAACCTGATGAATTACATTCTTTGAATCTATATCTTCTATAACATGAACCCAACAGACATTGCAAAGCAATTTGCCACTGATGGCACTATTAACGAGATTAAAACCCATCACGGGGGACACATCAACGACAGCTACAGGCTAACCAACACTACAAAGGGAAAACCCGATTACATCATGCAGCGGGTCAACCACCATGTATTCAAAGATGTAGAACTGCTGATGCAAAACATGGTTCTTGTGACAGACCATGTAACCGCAAAGGTTAAAAAGGCCTACCCGGAAGATCCCCAGAGGCGTTCGCTGGAGATCATTCCTGCATTGGACGGGAGATCATTCTTCAGGGACCCGGAAGGCAACTACTGGAGGGTGCTCCGCTTTATTGAGGACCACCTGGTTTTCGACAGCACCACAGATCCCGATATTGCTTACCAGGGAGCACTGAAATTCGGAGAGTTCACCAGGATGCTGAACGATCTCAAGGCGGAAAAAGTGGGCACCATCATCCCCGACTTCCATAACATGAAATGGAGGCTTACCCAGCTGGAGGAGGCAATAAAAAATAACAAAGCGGGCCGCATGAAGGAGGTAAAAGAGGAGATCGGTTATATCGAATCGCGCGCAAAAATGATGCTCACTGTCCACGAGCTAGGGGAGAAAGGAGCCATCCCCCTTCGCATCACCCACAACGACACCAAGATCAGCAATGTGCTTTTCGATATGGATAAAAAGGGACTCTGTGTGATCGACCTGGATACCATACAGCCGGGCTATGTCACCTCCGACTTCGGTGACGGGATCCGCACCCTGACAAATACCGGGGAGGAGGATGACAGGGAGCTGGACAAAGTAACCATGGAGATCGGGCTCTACGAAGCCTTCGCCACCGGTTTCCTGGATTCCACACGCGAGATCCTCTCTGAAACCGAGAAAGATGCATTGCTCTATGGCGGACTGCTTTTCCCCTACATGCAGGGGGTCCGTTTCCTGATCGACTACATTGACGGCGATCTCTATTACAAAACCGGATATGATGATCATAACCTGGTCAGAACCAGGGCACAGCTTAAACTGGCACAGGATGGCGAATCGAAGCTTGATAAGATGAAAGAGATCATCACTAAACTCAAATAGATTAAATAAATCCATACATTAGCCGAATAAACACTAACCAAAACCTGAGATAATGATGAAACAACTAATCTTTCCGGTAATGGCTGTACTGCTCCTGAGTTGTGGTGGTAGCGGACAGAAGAAAAAGGACAAAGAAACATCCGGCACACAAACCGGTTCAAACGAATACGCCGAACTGGATGTGATGGCAAGACAGATGTTCGGTGTCCTGCCTGCAGTTGCAGAGAATCCCGAAAATGAGATAACCGACGAGAAGGTGAAGCTTGGTAAGGTGCTCTATTTCGACAACAGACTGTCAAAAGATGATGTACAGAGCTGCAATACCTGTCACGACCTGAACAATTTCGGGGTGGACAATGAAGCTTTGTCTGAAGGCAATGATGGCGGATTGGGAGACAGGAACTCCCCCACCACCCTGAATGCCGCACTTCATTTTGTACAGTTCTGGGATGGAAGTGAACCTGATGTGGAGGCCCAGGCAGGAGGACCCATCCTGAATCCGGATGAGATGGCCATGCCCAGCGAGGAGGCTGTGGAGAAGAAGCTCTCCGCAATAGATGAGTACCAGGAGCTGTTTGCAGCGGCTTTTCCGGATGAGCAGGACCCGGTCACCTTTGACAACATCAAAAAGGCCATCGGGGCATTTGAGAGAAAGCTGATTGCGCCATCAAAATTTGACGACTACATTGCCGGTGATGATCAGGCCCTCAGTGATCAGGAGAAGAGAGGGCTTCAGACCTATATAAACTCTGGATGCCTCACCTGCCACATGGGTCCGTTGCTGGGAGGAAACATCTATCAGAAATTTGGACTGTTTGGAGATTACTGGGAGCTCACGAAAAGTGAAAAGATCGACAATGGCAGGTTTGATATAACGGGGAATGAGGCTGAGAAATACATGTTTAAGGTTCCCTCTCTGAGAAACGTAGAGAAGACAGCACCCTATTTCCATGATGGAAGTGTGAATGATCTGGGCGAGTCGATCCGTATCATGGCCAAACTGGGATCGAATAAGGATCTGAATGAGTCAGAGATTGGCGAAATCACCGACTTCCTGAAGACGCTGACCGGCGACATCCCTGCTGAACTGAAGGAGCAACCGTGATCGTTGTTAAGAGAACTGATCAGGGCGGAAGGTACCTGCTGGAACATGCAAACTGGGTGCCTTCCGGCAGTGTCCGGGTTCACTTTGATATCCTGCATGACGGATCATCCATATTCCTGAAATATTTTGTCAGGGAGCCCCAGGTAAGGGCCGTAAACAGCGCATTCAACTCCCCGGTATGGGAGGACAGCTGCGTGGAGTTTTTTATCTCACTGGATGGTGAAGATATCTACTACAACTTCGAATTCAATGCCATCGGTACGGTCCTGGGAGGCGCCGGCAGGGACCGGAACAGCAGGGACTGGCTCCCCGTGGAGGTGCTGGAGAAGATCGAAACGAAACCCTCCCTTGGGAGAGATGTTATAGAAAGCCTGGAGGAAGAGACCAGCTGGACCCTCGAAGTAAGGCTCCCGGTAAGCGTACTCTGTCACAGCAAGATCGATGATCTGTCAGGTGTGAAGGCAACCGCCAATTTCTACAAATGCGGGGATAAGTTGAAGCAGCCCCACTTTATCTCATGGAAACCTGTGCTCACAGAAAAACCTGATTTCCACCGGCCGGAGTATTTTGGCGAGCTGGTATTTGAGTAAGTTTGTACCAAATACCCTCTCAAATGGAGAGATCTCCGGAAAAAGCACATTCAGATTAACATTGCAGCTAACTATTGCCTGACAATACAAATCTGTCTTCCCCACTCCTCTGTTTGCAACTTAAGGATATATGATCCATTGCTTAACTGCTCTGTATTCAGTTCAATCCTCCTGCCCGTTTCACCACACGCTTCATCACCCCGGATAAGTATGCGTCCTGTCATGTCGAGGATCTCGTAACCCAAATGATCACAAACTGTACCTTCGATGCTGATGATCAGCTTCCCGGAGAATGGATTGGGGTAAACATTCAAACAGAGTTCCGGAGCTTCATCCAGTCCGGTGAGTTCAGAAACAGCCACCGCAATCTCACCCGAAGAAACAACAGCTACAATGTCAAACTGCTGGTTCTCTTTTGTCACCTTCAGTGTATCATTATCTGCCGACATGGGATACCCTTTGTAATCTGACTTAAACAGGTAGCTGCTCTGTGAGATCTGTCCGAAGCTGAATGCTCCATCCGTACCTGTAATATCTGCATATTCAATCTGGCCGGTCAGGCTGGTCAGGTAAACAGGAACCGACTCCAGGGGCACGCCATCTCCTTCATACACCCCTTCGCTCACCTTCATGGCCGCCTTTTTACCACCCTCTTCCACCAGTGATCCCGATGCCTCCCCACTCCCTGTCCCTGGAAATGGTGCCTCCAGCAGCGTGATCAACAGATTTTGCACATCATGATCAAGCAGGAAGCTCTCTGCCTCTTCAATGAAGGGCTTGTCCCCGTAATAGGTCCGGATGTATCCGGGATAGGTGGCCTCATCCGGGTCAAAACGAAGTGTTACATTCACCTCCGGCAACTGGGTGAAGGTAAATGATTCGGCACCCTCAAGCGGTTTATAATGGTACTGGTGGTGGGGACTGTTCTCGTCCAGGTTGATAACCCAGATCCATCCCTGGTCAACCAGGTTGTTATCGGGCAACCTTACCTCTCCTTCTATCTGATAATCCGGAATCATACCGGTACCGGTCACCTCTCTTGTCAGGCTGCCACCTGTTGAGAAGATCCTCAGCATCACCGACCGCTCACCCTCTGCGGTGGGTTTGAATACCAGGTTAAAGGTGACCGAATCCCCATCTGCAATACTGAAAGATGGCTCAGGAAGATCTGTATAATAGAAATCATCTGTATCGCCATTCTGAAGGTAGACTCCCTGCACCACAAGGTTGGTGTTTCCCACATTCTTTAGCTTGTACTCATGAATCACCAAATCACCCAGGGCCACCCCGCCAAAAGAGAGGGAGCCATAATCCCAGAGAATGCCATCCACACCCAATCCGGATAGGCCTACCCCCTCGGTGGGATTGGCAGGATCGTTGCTTTCGATCCAGAGCAAAGCCTGTTTCTGACCAATGATGGTGGGGTTGAATCTTACATTCACCGGACAGGTACTACCCGGATGAATCACATTGCAGGTGTCTCCGGCCACACTGAAACTGGCCGAATCTCTCCATACAATTCTGATGTCACTGATCACAAGATCTGCCTCGCCCACATTGGCTATGAGCACCTCTACAGCATCCGTGGTATCACCCACCAACCTATCGGGGAATTCGATGGACTGTGGGGTAACTGATATGACCGGTTCAGGAACCGGGATCGTATTGGTTACATAATAAACCGATCCTCCCTTGTTGAATACGATATGCGTAAACCCGAAACGATCCATCGCCAGCTTCTGCATCCTGACTCCAATCACCTCCGGGGAGAAAAAATCCACCACTTTTGTATGCCACAGATCCGACTCCTTCCAGGCATAGTTCAGCCGCTCGCTAAGGGGATTATAGAAACAGATGTGCGGATTTCTATTCAGGTCCGTGTCGATGGAATTATCCGCGCCCGCAAAGTCCCCGTCATCTATCTTATGATCACTCCATCCCTGAACGCTCTTTACAGCATATTTATAATCTTCGTTGCCCCAGTCCTGAACAGATCCCACATAACTGATGTGGGGCCATCCGTCGCGATCCACTGCAATATCGGTAACCAGGCTCTCCATCTGTCCACCGTGCCAGTCATCATCAGGTGACTCTTCCGGTCCGAAAGCTCCATCCGGACTGTTGGTCACATAACGAAGGCCGCCCGCTGCCAGGTCGTAAAATGAAAAATGGGCATGACCATCCGGATCAAGGTCAAGAGCAGATGAATTGTACGAACCATGTCTGCTGAATACTTTGCTCCAGCTCCCGCTCTTGATATAATATTGAAGGTACCCATGAGCCCAGGGTGAGGTCATGCAACTCACATGAATGCTGTCGTTGCCATCCACCCTGATGCAAACTGCTCCCCCCTCGCCCACATTGTCGGCAATAACCGCGGGATCGCTCCACACACCCGATTTGTTGGTCAGGTAGCAGAGGGTTTTCTGGCCAGGCGACATCTCATCGCCCCGGCTGTAGGCCATATGGATGTGGTGATTTTTATCCACAGCGATCGATGGGGACCAACACCACTCCGAGCTGTCCAGAACCGTCTCCTGCACCACTCCATGGTGCAGGGTAGCATATTTCAACACCCCCTCATAATAGCCGTCAAGAAAACAGAAATGGGCATGTCCGGCTCCGTCCACGGCCATTGCAGGAGAGCTTCCCTCACCGATCAGTGTGGCATACTTCCATATCACTTTGGTCTTGCATCGATAGAAATCGTTGTCGGGATCCACATCCTCTTCAACCGAAGCGATGGTTCCTTCACCTATCAGCTCACCCTCCACCACAGGGCGCACCACAATGGTCACCGTATCGCTTGTGCCAGCCGACACACTGTCCAGTTTGCAGGTGATCAGATCGCCGGCCCTTGAATACCCGTCCGGACCGAATCCATCCATGGAGAGGAATTCCACCCCCGTGGGGAGTGTAAATGAAAAACCGGGTTCAATGGCGGAGAGATCCCCCAGGTTGGTTACAATGGCCAGATAGGTCAGTTCGGCCCCGGTCACTGCCGGATCCGGATCCGCATGGATATAGAGGGAAAGGTCCACCCCGTAAGGCTTCTCCCACATCCATATGTTATTGAAGATCAAACCCGTGCCCGTGTACTCACGCTCATCGAGCCAAACAACGCGCTGCCCCTGAACCACCGGTTCGGTCTGTCCCCTCAGCTCCTCAACCAGGGGTTTTGTGGTCCCCACAAGCGGGTTGATAAAGGTGTAGAGGTAGATGTCCCAGTTGTAGCTGCGGTTGTCCTGGAACACAATGTAGTGATCTCCAATCCGGGGATTGATCTGATCCCAGCTGTTCAGATGCCCTATGGCATGTCCTGTAAATATCGGCTGGTTAAACCGGACCGGATCGATGTCGGGAAACCAGTTGATCACATGCATGTAGAGGTCCCAGTTCCCGTTCCTGTGATCCTCCCACACAATGCGGTTCTTCCAGATGGAAGCATTCTGCTGGTCCTCCTCGTTATCGGTGATCCGAACCTGCTCCTCCCGGTAAATGTCGTACATGTAGATATCCTGGTTGCCATTGCGGCCATCGCTCCAAACAATGTAGTTCCCGTATATATCGGGATTGTACTGCTGCAGGTCCTCATCGGTGGTTATCTGGGTCAGCGTGGCAGTGGCAATATTGTACATATATACGTTGGCCTCAAAATCGGCCTGGTGGTTGATATAGACCATAACATCATCGTGAATAGCCGGTGAATACTGGTCCCCCTCAAAGTCAATCAACGGATAGGCCCCCAGGTCGGGTCTTGAGATCAGGTAGTTGTAGATATCCCACTTCCCATCTACCGATTGCTGCCAGACAATCCGGTCACCGGAAATATCGAGGTTATAATACTGTCCCTGGATCTCCGAGGTAACGGTTGTGGTCTCCCCTGTTGGAATGTGATACAGGAAGATGCCGTTGTCATTGGCAATGTTGGTCCTCCAGTATACAATATAATCCCCGTCCATGACCACATCATGTTTGTTAAAGTTGTCATCTGTGATCTTTGTAAATGGTTCAACAGGTTGTCCTGCCGTTTCGATGGCTCCCAGCAGCAACAATCCGGCTCCCAGAAGTATGACTCTGAAATTATTGTATGTTTTCATGGCCCGATATTTATTGAAATAATAGTGATACCCGCTAACCAGGGCAGCAGAGCTAACAGGCTCGCACAATTCAGGATTGAGTATTCAGATCTTTACAAACTCCACACGGCGGTTGTTGGCCCTTCCTTCCGGGCGGTTGTTGTCGTCCATGGGTTTGCTCTCTCCCCAGCCCTTTGACTTCAACCGCTCTTTTTCAATTCCCATCTCCACCAGGGTCTTCATCACCGTTTCGGCCCTGTCGGCTGACAGCGATTGATTGCTGGCATCGTTACCCGTATTGTCGGTATGTCCCTCCACGCTGAATTTCAGGTCCGGGTTCTTCTTCATCAGCCCGAAGATCTCGTTGATCACCCCCATGGACCCGGGTTTCAGTGTGGCCTTTGCCACATCGAAGCGGATTCCCGTGGCGATGATCTTCCCGTCCTGCATCACCCGGTCATAATACTTCACCCCTCCTTCGGCGATCCTCACATTTTTCACATAGAAAGGGCGGTCATTACTGGCATGGTAGGTATAGAGTGTGATCCCTTTGGGATCGAAATCGATGCGTGGAATGTTGATCAGGCGTGTCTCATCCATGTAGGCTTTCAGCTTTCCGTTGGTATAGGCCACCGAAACATGCATCCACCTTCTCTTTTCCAGGCTCTTCTCATCGGGGTGGGCGCTGCTGGAGGTGGCAAAATCCATCTGCCTGTAGTTGATTTCCAGATCAGTATAACCTGTTGGACTGCCCGACTCCTGGTTTTTCCTGTCGTAGAGATACAGTACAAAATCTGAATTGTCGCAGTAGAGATCAAACTCCACGGTAAACAGATCGGGCAGGTAATCCTCCTTTGCATCTTTGAAGTAGGGAATAATGGACGGTGCTCCATCGCGGAACATGATCACATTCTCGCCCCCGAACTCAGCAACCTCCACATTGCCTTTTTGCAGGTCCCACCTTGAAGGGAACTCCCCGTTCTCCTCTCCCTCCAGGTTATCTTCGAAGATCACCCGGTCGCCCGGCACAAAATCGTATTTGGCCCACTTAAGCTGAGGCTTTGACTCCACAGTACCATCGGCAGGCTCTTCCCCGGCCGGTTCTGTGCCCTCCTCCCCCGCTCCTTCAGCCTCCTGCTCCTTCTTCTCCTTATCATCGTCGAACACCTCATCAAATTTCTCCTCGATTTCGCGGTTGATCACCTTGTTGGTCTCACTCTTGATCTTTTTGAACGGGTTCACCTGCGAGGTAACCGGTTGAACAAACAGGAGGCCCATGATGACAAACAGGGCAGGCAGGATAATTAATGCACGTGTTTTCATAACAGATTCGTTTTTGAAATATGCATCAAGTTACCGGATTCTGCAGCGCAGAGGTATCCCATGTTTGTGGGATATGGTCAATTGGGACTGTCCGTACTTCAGGGGTCAAATCTCGCCGCTGAGTGATTTTTTGATCACCTCAGCCTTGCTGTGGACATGCAGCTTTTTGTAGATGTTCTTGATGTGTGTCCGGACCGTCTCAATGGAGATACAGCCGCTGTCTGCGATCATTTTATAGCTGAGCCCGTCCACCAGCCCCATCACCACCTCCTGCTCCTTCCTGGTAAGCGGGGAGGGGTCCCTGCGTTTTCTGCCGGTATGGAAATGCTCCATCACCTTCCGCGCGATCTGGGGCGACATCATCGATCCGCCCCCGTGGATCACCTCGATGGCCTGCTTTATTTCTGGAAACGAAGTGTTTTTCAGCAGATAACCTGATGCCCCGGCACAGAGCGATTCAAAGATCCTGTGCGAATCGTGGTAGACCGTAAACATAATGATGCATATATCGGGATACTCCGCCGTAATCAGCTTCATCCCGCTGATACCTGACATCCCCGGCAGTCCGATATCCATCAGGATCACATCGGGGGCCGTCTCCCGGTTCAGGATGGCCAGAAAGTGCTCCACGGATGGTTTGGCCATGGTGCAGATCATGTTGTCAAGTCCGTCGAGGTACTCGCTGACCCCCTCCCTGATTACATCGTCATCTTCAATAATAGCTACCTGTATCATGAGCTCTTCCATCTGAGATGCAGTTTATGATTTATTTACACACCTGGATATACCACGATCATGTGATTCTTCCCATTTATCCTGTTCTGATCAGTTTACAGCCGTTTCATATTGAGGCGGATCTCCACCCCACTCCCGCTCTCTCCGTTGGAGAGATTGAGTGTTGCACCAATTCTGGCAGCCCGCATCTCCATGTTCCCGATCCCGTTTCCCCGCCTGATGAGTACAGGGTCATACCCGTTCCCATTGTCGGCAATCACCATGCTGAATGCTGAATCGGAATTGATAACAGAGATATCCACATGGTCAGCCTCCGCATGTTTAACAATGTTATTCAGGGCCTCCTTAAAAATATAGTAGAGGTTCTGCCTCACCTGCACCCTGAGCGGTTTTCGCTGGTTCATTCCCTCGTGGGTGAAGGAG
Source organism: Bacteroidota bacterium (assembly GCA_039714775.1). GTDB lineage: Bacteria > Bacteroidota > Bacteroidia > Bacteroidales. The sequence goes on along the minus strand of JBDLIQ010000003.1, from coordinate 5,148 downwards.
ACCCTTATATCAGATTCGGACAGGAGGTTGTGGGTGAGTTCCTGCATGCGGCTCAACAGGTCGGCAGTGGAGTCGTTCCTGGCATCGATCGACCACACAATATCGCCCATTGTGGCGATCACCTCCCTGCTCAATGCAGAGATTCTGCCGGAAGCATCCCTGATCCTGGAGCGCTCCTGCAGTGTCAGTATCTGCTGGGAGTAGACACTGATCCGGCTCAGGGCCGAACCGATGTCATCGTGCAGGTCACTGGCAATCCTGGTCCTGAGACGCTCTATATCCTTCACCTTTCGGATGCGGTAGAGGTGAATGGAAAAGACGAGCATCAGTAATACAGAGAGTATCATACCCCTGAACCACCATCGCTGCCAGAAAGGTGGTGTGATAATCAGGCCTATCTCAGCTTCCCGGTCACTCCATATTCCGTCGCTGTTGGTTCCCTGAACCCTGAAACGATAGTGCCCGGGAGCAATTTTGGTATAGCTTGCATAGTGTCTGTCGCCCGAAAGACGCCACTCCCTGTCAATCCCCTCCAGTTGATACCGGAACCTGTTTTTTTGCGGATCGGAGTAGTCGGTTGATGCAAATTCGAAAGAGAAGAAGTTCTGGTCGTATGAGAGGGTAATTGATTCCTGTGCACAAAGAGAGACCCCTTCATACAGGATCTCATTAAAGAGCGAAAAGGAGGTGAGGGCGATCTCCGGCTGAAAATCACTTTCACCAATGCTGTCGGGATGAAAGAGCAACAATCCTGCAATGCCTCCAAAAGCAAACAGGCCCTGTGACAGCTCCAGGAACGCTCCGCCATTGAACTCATTACCCGGCAAACCATCCCTGATGTTGAAATGTTTCACCGATCCCTCTCCCCTGTCGAACCGCGAGATGCCTGCATTGCTGCTGATCCACAGGTTTCCTTTGCTGTCGAACAGGGTGCCGTAAACAGATTGACTTGGCAAATGGCTACTGGCCGGAAAGTGTGTGAATCCCGAATCGGGCCATTCGGGATCCAGGGAGGCAAATCCGCTGGCTGTACCGATCCATATTAACCTGGATGAATCACCAACCTGCTCATGGATGGAGTGTATGATGTTTCCCGGCAGGGAGGAGGGATCATCGGGGTTATGCATAAACCTTGTGAAACGCCCCTCCTCACGGTCAAACCGGTTCAATCCGCCTCCCCACGATCCGATCCAAAGATCGCCCCGGCTATCCTGAAAAATACGGAACAGATAGTTTCCTGAAAGGGTCGATGGATCCGACTGGTCGCTTCTGAAAGCACGGTACCGTTCTCTCCCCGGATAAAAGGCGATCAGTCCCCTGTCCAGTGTCGCGATCCAAATGGTACCCTGCTCATCTGCAACGATCCCACTGATGCGATTCAATCCCCAGGTTGCAGGCAGGGCGTCCTGTTCGTTATACCGGCAAAATACCCCTGTTCGGGGATCCAGACTGTTCAGGCCACCACCGCTGGTTCCGATCCAGATCAGGCCGTTGCGACCGCTGGTAATGGAGGTTACCTCATTTTGACTGAGGCTGTTGGGATTTCCGGGTTGATGCCTGTACCACACCCACTTGCCGTTTTCAGGGTTAAACCGGAGCAGTCCGTTGTTCCTGGTGCCGATCCAGATGATCCCCTCCCTCTCCTCACAGATGGCTCGTATGTTTTTTCCTGCACAGGCTGCCTTCAGGTTATTGAAAGGGGGTGTAGGGTCGAATCGCTGAAACTTCCGGCTGTAGGTATTGATACCACCAGCACCCACCCAAAGGACCCCACCCCTGTCTTTGAACACTGAAAAGACTGCATCGGTGGCGATAGAGCCGGGTCGCTCCGGATTGTTTTTAAACCTCATAAATTTGCCGGTGACCGGATCAAATCTGTTGAGCCCATCCGATACGGTACCTATCCAGAGCCCCCCCTTTCCATCGTTCTCAATGGAGGTAATGTCGTTGCTGCTGATGGAACGGGGATCGTTCTCATCGTAAAGAAACCGTACAAATTGATTGTTGTGCCTGTTATACCGGTTGAGCCCCCCTCCCAGGGTACCGATCCAGATATTGCCATGCGGATCCTCTTCCAGCGCAGTTATCCGGTTGCTGCTGACCGACCCCGGTTGCTCCGGATGGTGAGAATACTGCTCAAAAGAGGCTGCATTTCCATGGTCTGCACTGCATCTCCACAATCCGTTCCATGTACCGATCCATACCGCCCCCTGGCGATCCATAAACAGCTCCCGGATAAAGTCTCCGGGGTAATGCTTCCCGGAATCGGCCAGATTCCTGAATTGGGTGAAGGTACCTTTAGCCGGATCGTAACGGTTCAGACCACCTCCCCATGTACCTATCCACAATTGTCCCTGCGGACCGGTTACCAGCGAAGCGGGTCTTGTACCGCTGATGGCGTTTTGATCCGATGAATCGGGAAGGTACCTCATGAACCTGTCTGCACGCCTGTCAAACTTTGTAAGCCCTTCCCAGGTGGCGATCCAGAGGTTCAGGGAATCGTCCTCAATCACATCCCAGATCCAGTTATGGGAGAGGGAGGAGGGATCGGAGGGATCGTGCCGGTAGGTTTTCAACCTGTATCCGTCGTAACAGTTGAGTCCATCCTGTGTACCCAACCAGATGATCCCGGCATGGTCCTGAAAGATACAGTTGATGGTGTTCTGCGACAATCCATCCTCAACAGTCAGATGTTTAAATGTAACATCCCCGGCCTTCAGCAGGAGGGGACAGTTTACAACAAAAAGAACCAATAAAATCCTGACAGTCATATGAAACCCACTTTTTACTCAAGTTATGAATTTATTGGATAATTTAAAATTTTCGGCCCGGATCGACCCGGTCAGAATAGCATTTTTTTATTAGTTTTAGTCTATGAACAGGATCAATAGCCAAATCCTCCTGGTGATCATGCTCACCAGTGTATTCTCCGTCACACAGGCACAGAGATCCCCTATCACCATCATTGCAAATCCGGGTTCTTTTCCCGGCATTGCCGAAGCAGCCTCCGGAGAGGAAAAGGTAAACTGGCAGGACAACAATCTATCGGACGACAGGGCCTGTACTGAGAGTTTTGCAGCCATGGAGCTGATGCGCTACCTGTCGGCAGGAGGAATCTTTCTGAAAGAGGATATCATACTAAGCCCCGGGGAGAAGATTCCCCGCAGCGGTCATCTGTTTATCCTGGGAAGCCGTGCAAGCAATCCCCTTATTGAGCAATATATCAAAGAGGTGCCCTCCGGTCTTCAAAGCAATGAATCTTATCATCTCCTGAGTCTGAAAGAGGGTGACCGGATCATCACCATTATTGAGGGAAAAGAGAGGGTGGGTGTCCTGTACGGGGTGTATGCCTACCTCGAAAGAGTGGGCTTTCATTTTTTCGGACCTGGAGAACAGGGAACTGTCTACCCGGATCAAACACCTGAACTTGCTACCCAGCTGAACATGGTGGAGAATCCCGATTTTCTGACCCGGGGATTCTGGGCCTGGGAGAGACGTGGCAACAGAGAGTTTTTCCTCTGGATGGCCCGAAACCGGATGAACTACTGGACAGCTAATGAGGAGGGATTGCCATTCCTGAAGAAACTGGGGATCAAACTGACTGACGGGGGACATGTCATTCAGAACCTGTGCCTGGATCCTCTCACCTATTTTGAAACACATCCCGAATGGTACGGGATGTACGATGGAAAGCGCCAGCCGTCCGAGAAGACCGATTTCGGGAAGAACTACTGTACTTCCAACGAGGATGCCACGGCAGAGCTGGCTAAAAACCTGGTACAGCACCTGATCGATGGTGAGTGGCGTGACGTGGACATCCTTAATTTCTGGATGAAGGATGGTGGTCAGTGGTGCGAATGCGAAGCGTGTGCCAGCCAGGGAACCCATACGGACCGCCTTTTCGTAGTACTCGACAGGGTACTGAAAGAGATAGATAAAGCACATGCAGAGGGCAGGCTGAAACGGGAAGTCCGTATTGACGGCATTGCCTACTACGAGACACTGACCCCCCCTGAAAAACCGTTACCGGAGGATTTCAACTACACCCATTTCAGCATGACATTCTTTCCCATCACGCGATGCTATGTACATGCTCTGAACAATCCGTTATGTACAGAGATCAACCAGCGCATCTACAATAACCTTTTGGGCTGGACCACCGGTACAAAGAGGCACTACCAGGGGGCGGTCACCATTGGTGAGTATTACAACATCAGCTACCTGAAATCCCTTCCGGTGCTGTTCACCCAAAACATGTCCGAGGATATCCCGTTTTACCATCAGAGTGGGATCAGGCATTTCCATTATATGCATGCCCCAACCAGTTTATGGGGGACATGGACACTGAACCAGCATCTCATGGGTAAGCTTCTGTGGAATGCGCAGACCGATACAGACAGCTTGCTGAATGGCTATTTTAAAAACTACTATCCCTCTACAAACGAGATCGCAAGGGAGTTTTACCATCACCTGGAATCGGGCCTGATCAACATAAAATATCTAAAAAAATGGGGATGGCTGAATCAACTGGTTCAGGATTCAATTGATCTGTTCAACACCGGCCATTTCCATTATGAGATCCATCATCCCGACAGCAATGATGCACCCGATATGATAGAGATGAAGCACTCCATGCAACTTGCCCGCCAATATATTGATGAGGCCATCTTTAAGTGCAGCGACGATACCGAGATGATGCGCCTGCTGGAGGATGAAAAGCGATTTGCCTATGGGGAGGCCATGGTGGATTTCTATTATCACATCGTGCGCACTGCCATATTCCATAGACGGAATGATACCCGGGCTGCTAAGAACTCATTTGCATACCTCGAACAGACAGCAGAACGGCTGAAGGAATTCGTGGATATCGTGCAGGTATCCTCTTCACATGCCAATGCAGAGAACGGGCTGGATGCTGTACAGCTTTCGCCCGACAACAATGCATACCTCTATTTTGAGAAAATGTACAGATAAAAAGATCTATATTGAAAAAACAATAACGACATGAATACATTTAACCTGGACGACCATCCCCACAGGCGCATGAACGCACTTACCGGGGAGTGGGTGCTGGTCTCACCGCACAGAACAAAAAGGCCATGGCAGGGAAAGAGAGAATCGGTGCAGGCAGCTAAACGACCTGCACAT
>JBDLIQ010000002.1:0-87535 GCA_039714775.1 Bacteroidota bacterium | reverse complement strand
TGACAGTTCAGGCATAGATCAGTTCCGGTTTGGACCAGTAATTTCTCCTCTTTTGACTTGTGTGGATCATGGCATTCAGTACAGTGGCCCCCTGCAGCCGGGCCGTGTTCAAAGTGGTACTTATTACCAAAATTCTCATGACACTGGTAACAAAGGCCAGGTTGTGGCTCCTTCAGGCTGCCCATACGGTTCTGGTTATGGCATAAGGCGCACTCTTTTTCCCGGTAAGGATGGTGGATAAATAGTGTCAGAGCTAGTACTTCTCGGGTTGCAGAATCTCTTTCTAAAGCCTGCAATGAATCGGTTACAGTTTCAGCCAAAATATCATTTGGATTGGTAACACCATCAAAAAAAAAAGGAGAGTGTGCGGTAGTAGTTTTGGGTTGAACAGGCTGTAAAGAAGAGAACTACAGCAGCTAAGAAAACAGATTTTTTCCTTGCACTATTCACAGGCTTTATGATTTGGGAACGATCCGTCCATAGACAGTCACCTTATCGGGACCGTACTGGTTGGTAACGAAAATCAGATACTTCAGTTCATAAGCCGGGTCAACATATTTTTCGTAGTACTTTAGATGATCATAATCGATGATCACATTGGCCGGAAGGTACATATCACCCGGGCCATTATATGGTCCCCCAAAAAACATAAGCAGCTGTCCCTCCTTGTTGAAAATCTGTACATTTTCAAATCCTGCATCAACCACATATAGGTTCTGATCATGGTCAATAGCAATTCCTTTGGGCCTGACAAATTGCCCCAGGCCATTGCCGTAACTGCCCACCGAATTGATATATTCTCCCTCCAGAGTAAACTTCTTAATCCTCGAGTCCCCAAAATCAGTAATGTATACTGCACCTCCTGCAACACTAAGGTTTAACGGGTTGTAGAGCCATGCTTTGTCACCTACTTCTGCCTCATCAGGGAAGGAAAAGAGTAGTTGTAAGTTGTGTTTCTCGTAAACGTTGATCCGGTTGTTGTTGGGATCGGTTACTAGGATTATGCTGTCAAAAACACATACATCGGCTGGTTTAAAATCCTCCCCTCCACCTATTTCACCCTTGTACTCCAGGTTTTCGTTAAAAACAACTACCTGTTTCCTTACGACATCCGTTACATATAGATCACCATCGGTATCAACAAAGCAGCTGATGGGTAGTTTTATCTTTCCCCTGCCATCAGGATTGAAATACTCAAACGACCCTTTTTCAATGTCGATAATTTGCAATCCGGCAATAGCGGCATCAGCGACAAATAATTTACTGCGCTGTATGGCAATACCATAGGGTTTAATAATGGGCAACAATTGTTCCGTGCCTGCCACAAAAGTCTTGAATTTTGAACGTCCACCAGTAACATCGGATGAAGTCGAGTAACGTGTAAGGAACTGGATACGGGCCGTATCTGGGGGCGGTGGATAAAGAACAGCTTCGATGCTAGTATCTGTCTTGTAAAGATGTTTCGAGCACGATGCAAAAATGAGTGAAAGAATTATGAAAACGTAAATTGGGAAAGAGCATCTTCGGCCCATGGTAGCAAATGATTTGAATTACATGTATAAAAGAAGGGCGGAAACCCGCCCTTCAAATATAACCATATTTTTATGTGAAAATCTTCTATTTATCGTGACAGGTAAGGCACAAGGCGCTAGTTGTATTAGCAAGTCTCAGAAAACTACCATTTGAATTATCATGTACATCATGGCAAGAGGCACACTCCAGTGACCCGCTAAAAAGCATATCTGCATCAATTGTACTTCCTAACCCAGAAGTTGTGGTTGACGGATCAAATAGACCTCCATCAGCAGATGCTGTTGCTGTAGTATACGTTATGGAAACTGGATGGTCGTTAGATAAATCTAAGCCTACCAAGGCACTACCAGAAATTAAATTTGCAACTCCTCCTGCACCTCCAAAATCCTCCAATCCTACTGTACCATCGTGGCAACTGAGACATAATTTTGAAGTTCCATCTGGTGCAGTAACGGTACCATTTAATGTTCCAGAGGTATAGGTCGTAAATGCAGAAACAGTTACTCCGTGGTTCCACAAAACAGCTTCAGTTGTGACGGCATTATGCGGTGTATGGCACAATATACAAATTTCGCCAGATGCATTCCAAAGCTCACCACCCATATCATGCGCAGAACCTGCAATATTCTGTCCAAAACCAACAGATGCGATTGCAAAGGCGAATAGAAGTGTGAATAAAAGTTTCATCGTTTTCATAAGTTGAGAGTTTTAAGTTTAATTATAATTGTTATTTGATTCACGTTGAATATATATTTTATATGCAATATATGTGCCATGGCATGTTATTCACTGTGCCCCTGACTGTTAAGCCATTTTTGTTATATTTTTCACAAATGAAACGGGCGCTACCGGGTTTTTATGACATTTGTCATGATTAATGCAAAAATGCCAACAAATATTTCAGGTTTTTCATCGATATATATCGACGAATCGACAGATGAATTTTTAAATCATTGATTACCAGCTGTGTTGAAAAACACAAATATTGTGATTTCAAAGGGAGCTTATCTCTCCTATGCTGAAGAATAGAGGTACGAGATGGGGCATATCACCCACTCGAAATGGGGGATATCACCCACCGGCGATCTGGTTGGGGGAGTGAAATCCAATCCGGATCTACTCATTGTGACCAGATCAGTCTAAAGATTGTGCTTCTTTTGTTTGTAGCGAAGTGTATCCCTGGAGATGTCCAGGAGCCGCGCAGCAGCCGTCTGGTTATTATCGGCCGTCTTAAGGGCCTGCATGATCACCTGCTTCTCAAGTTTCTCCAGTGAAATCCCCTCCTCCGGAAATGGAAAGAAGTATTCCAACTGGTTACTGCTTTGCGCCGGCTGACGGTTAATCTCACCCGGAAGGCTGCTTGCCTCCAGGGTACTGCCCGACTGCAGGATCACGGCCCGCTCCACCACATTGCGCAGCTCCCTCACATTGCCTGGCCAGTTACAGTGTTCCAGCAATTTCTGAGCCTCAGGATCAACCGAGGTGATCTTCTTGCGGAACATGTTATTAAACAGAGAGATAAAATAATCAAGCAACAGAGGGATATCCTCTCTCCGCTCACATAGCGAGGGAATCACAATCTGAAAAACCTGTAAACGGTAGTAGAGATCTTCCCTGAATGATTTGTTCTCGATGGACTCCATCAAATTTTTGTTGGTGGCTGCAATAATCCTTACATCCACCGGGATCTCTTTGGTGCTGCCCAGGCGAAGAATGGTGCGGTTCTCTACCACCCCCAGCAATTTGACCTGTGTAGCCAAATTCAACTCACCAATCTCATCAAGAAAGACCGTACCTCCATCGGCAATTTCAAACAGACCCTTCTTCAGGCTTTTGGCATCTGTAAAAGCTCCCTTTTCATGACCAAACAGTTCACTTTCGAGCAGCGTGTCGGGCAGTGATGAGCAGTTGATGGTTACAAAAGCTTTTGCCTTGCGGTTGCTTTCGTTGTGTATGGCCCGGGCAAATACATCCTTTCCTGTCCCGCTCTCTCCAAGCAGCAGGATGGTGGTGGCGTCGGTCTGGGCAATTTTTTTTGATACCTGGATAATTTGCTTCATCACCGCCGACTGGTGAACAATATGGTCAAAGGTGGTCTCCTCCTTTTGTTGTCTGCGCAGCAGTAACAGCTCGTTTTTGGTGTTGATCTTATCCGCAATATTATCTACAATGACATAGATCTCCTCGAAAGTAAATGGCTTTCGAATGAATTCAAGCGCCCCGTTCTTCATCGCCTCAACCGCCACATCCACCGTCTCATAGGCAGTCATAAATACGATGATGGTGTCCTCACTGATCGACTTTATTTTTGTGATAACTTCCAGCCCCTTCATACCGGGCAGGTGGTTGTCCACAAAGACCAGATCCGGAAAATGATTGTCAAATATTTTCAGCCCCTCTTCACCGCTTTCGGCAGAAAAGACCTTAAAGCCTTTTGCTCCCAGGTTCTTCTCAAACGACCAGCGAATAAGCTTCTCATCATCTATAACCAGTATTGTTAGAGGTTTTGTCATATTCAGATACATTTAAAGCTCAGCGGGCAGGGAGATGGTAAAGGTACAACCACCCTCGTTTCCATTCTCAACCCAGATCTCTCCCTTATGTTTGTCAATTACATCTTTTACAATGGCCAGTCCAAGACCGGTCCCCTCATTACGGGTGGTGAAAAACGGGTGGAAGATGCTGGGCAAATCCTCCTTATTGATCCCCTTCCCGGTATCGGTAACAAAAATATGAATCCTCTTCTCTGCAGGGTCGAAGGATGTGGCAAATGTAATTGAACCACTTCTCGGGATCGCCTGTATTGAATTTAATCCAAGGTTGAGCAACACATCTTCCATCTGCTGTTTATCGAACATGAAACGGGGAATCTCCTCCTGCAGCTCAAGTTTGAAACTGATCTCTTTATGATCTACCTGGTTTTCCAGGAAAAAGACCAGTTTTCGGACCACCTCATTGATGTCATCCAATTCCAGACTCAGCTCCTTCTTACGCGAATACTTTAAAATATCTGAGATGGCATCATTGACCCGTTTGACCTGTCGCTGTATCTCCTCAAGTATGGGGATGTTCTGTTTATCATCGGTTTCGTTCACAATAATCTCAATGGCATTGGCGATACCTGTCAGCGGATTGCGGATCTCATGTGCCAGTCTTGCTGACATCTCCCCGATGGTGGCCATTTTGTAGTTGCTTCTCATCTCTTTTTTATGAAATTCCTGCAACTCATTTTGTGTCTTTTGAAAAGTATCCAGCATGCTGTTGAAATTCTTTCCAAGGCGGCCCAGCTCCTTTGTTTCAGGGATAGAGATTCGGGTCTCAAGATCTCCCTGGTTCACGGTACTGATTGTATTGTTGAATTCGCGCAGCGATTTATGCACAAATCTGTAATGTATGAACAGCACAAACGAAAGGATCACAGCCACCATTATAAAAGCAAACAGAAGGCTGGAAGTCTGTATGAATTTGGTATTGTTTCTCATATCGCACACGGTCATATCGATGACCACATAGCCCAGGTTCTCCTGCTCCTGGTTATGACACTGAAAGCACGAAGGTGCATTATGCATTTGAACAAGTATCCTCGAGAAAGGAGACGCTGCCTCAGTGACAGATTGCATGGCAACGCCCTCTGTTAATGAAGAGAGCGATTCACGTGTAACCGGGACAGCCTGTGTGGAATCTTCATAGAGCGAATACTTTAGCTCCCCGTCAGCACTATATAGTGATGCATTTATAACCTGGTCATGATTTTCCATCCCTTGAAGCAGGGTATCAAGGATCGTCCCGTCATGCTCTTCGAAACTACAATAGAACTGCTCTTTCAGCAGGTCAACCATCACAAGTGCTGATGAAATATTTTGAGCAGAATTTGCAAAGATTTTCCTCCCCAGGTAGTTGCTATAGAGGTGAAAGGCTACAAAAGAGATGGAGGAGATGACAAGGATCAGGGTCACCGTTATGATCGAGCGAAAGGATTGATTTTTCATATCTAATACACTTTTGCATCGTGATCTGCCCCGTGGCACACCAGGTTACAACGGCCGCTCCTGTATCCATCATCCTGGAACCAGAGTGACCCGTCAGTCCTGGCCTGAACAATGCCTATATCAAAATTGATCAGATGTGAATTATGCATGGGATCGCCCTGTGTATTGCTTATTCCGTGCGGATCATGGCAGGCATTACAGGGGGTTCGCTCCTCCACAACATGTCTGTAGTGCACCTGCGTCTGTACATTATCACCCATGTCGGTATTGTACTGATTCCGGGTATGGCACGAGTAACACAACTCATATGCAAATGCCGATTCCGGGGTATTGTCGGCCTTTTCGTACTGGTACTTTAAGATCTGCGGATAGATAGAACCGTGGGGACCGCCAGGGGCTCCGGAACCATTGCTGGAGTGACAATCTGAACAATAGATCATGCTGTTCTCTGTCAGGGGATAGACCAGTCCGGGCACGTTACTGCTCCTTCCCTTTAGCGCAACCGGATGAAATGAGGCACTGTTTGCAGCAAATTCAAGCCTTGTATTGGCCTGTTCAATCTGCCTGCCGGTTGCAGAGCCGGCAACAGGATTATCGGAATGACACCTGAAACAGAGCTCAAACTCATGCTGAACCGGATCGATGCTGTTTCCAAACGGATCAATCCCCCTGACACCTGCAAGGGCTCCTTTTGCATTGGGAGCATCTGCCTGCGCATGGTTAACTGCATGCGGATTGTGGCAATCGGTACACTCCACATGTTTCTGCGAGAGTGTGACCAGCGTGGGTTCGTTGGGATTATGAATCTGATCATAACCAAAAATATCATGCCTGTAGGGTTTCGTAAATTGTGCAGCAATATTCTTCTCTGGTGATGCCACATTGCCGTTGTGGCAATCAAGGCAATTCTGCTCATCCAGTGCCGATTTCATCAGCCGCTCCTTACCTCCGGCCGAATGCATCACATGGCAATTCCCGCAGCCATTTTGCGCAACACTGCTGAAAGCTGTATTGCTGTGTTCCCAGGGATCGATTCCCGAACCATTCCAGCTGGCTGTTGAAGCGTTGTGGGTGGATGCGTCCCAGTAATTTCGGTCATGACACTTAAAACACAGATCGGAAAACTCATTCGAAGTCACCAGAAAACTGCTGTGGGTATCAACATGCGGGTCGTGGCATGAGGCACACTGCACCTTGCTGTTTGCATCCAGAGTGACCGGAAACATAGGCGTATATTTTAACTGCCCGTCAGAGGCAACCAGGGTGGCATCATAGGTAAATGAGATGGGATGGTCGTCCGACAGATCCGTACCAAGGATACTGCTGCTTCCTGCAGGCATGACACTGCTCGTATTTCCAAGGGCGATGGTTCCGTCGTGACAGGAGAGGCATAATGTGGATGAGCCATCGGGCTGCCGCGATGGATCGGCTGGAATGTTGGAGGTGGAACTGACCATCTCATCATACATGATGTACCGGGTTGCAGGATTGCTGTTGGCCCAGGTAGGAGAGAGCGGTTTCACCGAATGGGGGGTATGACAAAACTCACACATCGATTGCACTGAAGAGCGCTGGTTGTCGATGGCTCCCGTGACTGACAGGTTGTGTTTGGTGAAGGCCACCGACTGGGAAAAACCAGCCACAGGATGGAGTAACAACAATAGTATTATAATACTGTATTTATCTTTCATTGCCTTGGGGTATCGGTCAATTCAAAGATCTGTACACGGGAATTGTAGCTATCGGCAATATAGATAAAATTCCTCTTATCAATATAGATCCCTGTGGGCATCCAGAACTGCTCAGGGCCCTCTCCCTGTGAACCAAAAGCATACAAATAGTTCCCCTCCCGGTCGAATACCTGCACAACATGGAATAGCGCATCTACGATGTAAATGTGTCCATAAGAGTCAGTTGCCACACCTTTTGGTCTTGAGAAATAACCTGAAGCATCACCAATTTCGCCAAAATCAGAGATAAATGCCCCCTCCTTATCCAGTACCTGGATCCGAAAATTCATGGCATCCACCACATAAACAGTACCTGAATTGTCAATCCAGATGTATGTGGGAAAATTGAACATGCCCGGGGCATTCCCCCTTCCTCCTATATGCCTGATCATCTCTCCGTTTTCATCAAGCACCGAGATGCGATGTGCTTTTGTCTCAACCACCCAGATCTCCCTGTTAACAGCTGAATAAGCGATCCCGGTTGGCTGTTCCAGCCTCAGTGAATCATTCAGGATATGCAACGCCTTCTGTCCGTGCTCAAACCAAAAAACAGTGTTTAACCTGGAATCGGTAAAGAGGGTTTTATTCCCCGGAATGAAACAGCTTCCTACGATTGAGGGGAGGCTCTCAACCTCTTCATGCTTCAACTGGGTCATTTCACCCACCTGGTTAAAGACCCGGAGTATGGATCCGCTTCCCTGGTCAGCTATCCAGAAAGTATCCGGATTCATGGCCACCACTGACATGGGCTTAACCAGGTCAGCCGGCTTCTTTCCAAACAGCAAATCTGTTAACCAGGTTGTTGAGCGGTCCCTCTCTCTCTTCTCTTTTTGTGCGGGGTACTGGCCTACCCATTGTATCGAGTAGACCGGCTGGCCGGGCGATCCTGGATAATCTCCGGCATCCTTACCAAAAGGAGCAGAATACTGGCCATCTACCAAAAGGGATAGCAGAGACAGGACTCCGGCAATAAAATATCTGGACCAAATCCCGGGAACCATTCTCATCACTACTGCGCGACCACCCTGCCGCTCTCCATAATAATGCTGTAAAAATAACCGGCTCCGAAATCTCTGTCCAGTACAATCATTCCCTCCATGGTGATGACATCCCCAACCTTCACCATATCTTGTGTGGTAACCGTTAAGTCATGTTTCTCCTGACTGGCAGATCCATCCTGAAGGTGGATCCAGTTTTTTCCCATGATCTTTTCATTGTACCTGGTCACCTTTCCCCTGATCTTAACTACCTTGTTGGCATACTTTTCCCTGTTTGAGTACAACTCAGCAATGGTAATCCCTCCCTTCGCAGGATCAATGCTGATCTCCACTGTCTCCTCAGCAGACTTACTCTTTTGGGAGGCAACGGGGACTTCTGTTTTGCCCTCTTCCACGATCTCCGGACTGACCAGTCCGTTAAGAAACAGGATGGAGCTGAATGTCCTGTTCAGCTCTTTGCTTTTAAACTCCCCCATTTGCATTCCCCCCTGGTAATAATAGGTGTCACCCACCTTTGCCTCCATTTTTGGTACAGCGATCCATTGCAGAGCACCATTCTCTTCGGCCTGAACATAGGTATAGGAGGTGGTCTGAATCACCTCTTTTACTACAATCTTATGAACATCCGGATGGTTGGCACCCATGCCTTTGGTTGGCTGTCCCAAAACCTGCAGAAGGAACAGGAACGAAAGTGTTGCGGTGGTGATCAGTTTCATTTTCGTGTGTCAGTAAGGGTTAAAACAACGGTCCGGGTAAATGTACTGATTTATTTTTGAGTTGGGAGTACAGCAAAAAAAGCATAGATTTATAGAATCAATCTGAACTTAATGGTGCTCCTCAACCTAAAGACAGTTTACAATATCCTGTTATGCACCGGACTCTTATTGCTTCTGGGTTCAGAAGATCTCAATGCCCAGTTCTCCGGGGGGTCAATCGACCATTTTCTCGGCATTTCAGGGGAATTTGAAGCCCCCCTTCGGCTGGCAACCGACCAGCAGGGTAATACCTATATCACAGATGCAGTGGGGAGGGCCATCTCCAAATATGATCCATCCGGTAATTTTCTTCAGAAGATCACAGTGGTTCCCTTCCCTGTCTCTGTGGCTGTAAATGGTGATGAACAGCTCTTTATTGGTGACGGGGAGACAGGTAATATTTACAGGTATGATGAAACAGGGGGCGCTAAGGAGTTTTACACCGGAACGGGGTACCCCACCTCCATGGTATTCAGCCCCGACAACACCCTTTACGTGGCTGACTCCAAACTGCAGGAGATCATTGTACTGGACCTTTCAGGGAATGTAACCGGCCGGTTTGGTTCAGGAATTGTCGATTTTCCTACCGGTCTGGCTTTCGATGCAAACAACCAGAGGATCCTTGTGGGTGAGCATGGGGGAAAAGGAACCGGATTTAATCCTGTTGTTAAGGTCTGGATGTTTGACCTCCAGGGGAACCTGATAAAAAGTTTTGGATCGCACGGGGCGGGAGAGGGCCAGTTCTACAGGGTGCAGGGTCTGACTGTTGGTAAATGCGGAGACATCTATGTGGTGGATCCGTTCCAGGCGAGGATCACAATTTTCGATGAAGAGGGGGGCTACCTGTCCAGTTTTGGTGATTTTGGACTTGGGGATGGTCAACTGAATATTCCCATGGACATTGTCTTTACCGGCCAGCAACATTTGATGGTCTCCTCACTGAATAATGGCTCGCTTGAACTGTTCTCCGTCACTGACACACTGCCATCCTCCAACCTGAAGAGCAGTTACGAGATGATCTGCTCCGGCGAATCGGCTGCACTGGAGATTGAATTCACCGGAACAGCACCCTGGGATTTCACCTACACCGTTGATGGCATCAATCCCACCATCGTCTCTACATCCGACAATCCCTACCTGCTATCCGTATCCGAAGCAGGACATTATGAGGTGACGGCCCTTACAGATGCAAATTTTACGGGCACATGTTTTACCGGCAGTGCAGTAGTTGCAATTACAGAGATTCCTCCCTCCTCTCTCATGACAGGAGATACGACAATTTGCGCAGGTGAAACAGCAGATATTTCCATTGCATTTACCGGATCCCCTCCATGGAGTTTTACCTACACCCAGGATGGAGTGCGTCCCACAACTGTTACAACCACAAATAATCCCCACATTTTAACTGTATCCGAAGCGGGACATTACGAGGTTTCCGGCCTGACCGGTGGAGGTTGCATGGGGACAAGCTTTACGGGAGGTGCAGATATTGTGGTAAAACAGCTACCAACGGCAACTCTGACAGATGGGAACAATCAGATTTATATCTATCCGGACGATTCTACTGATCTGAACCTGGAACTTGGTGGTATCCCACCGTGGAAAATCACCTATACCGTTGATGACCTGGATCCGGTTACCTTGAGCGATATCAATGAGAGTAATTACAAACTGGGGGCTTCTGCTGAAGGGACCTATGAAGTCAAGCTGGTTACAGATTCCAGTTGTTCAAGCGATGTTTCCTTTGGATATCCGGAAGTGTTATTTTATTCATCTCCACCTGCACCCACATCGCATATTGACGAAGGTGAATTGTTTATTTGTCCGGGCGAATATGTACCCATCCAGGTTCATTTTACAGGCAGAGCTCCATGGGCATTTACGTATAAAGCAGAGAATTTGACTACTACCATATACGATACCTATACAAATCCATTTATCATTAATGCCATTTATAATGGTACTTACGAGGTGACTGAACTGACCGATAAATATGGAGAGGGAACTGATTTATTGGGAAGTGCTAAGGTTTCCTATCATCCATTACCGGTATCAAATTTCAGTTATGTCCCGGAGAATCTGGAGTTGAGCCTCTTTAGTCTCTCAGAAAATGCAGATTACTTTTACTGGGATTTTGGAGATGGCTTCACAAGTACAGAGGAAAATCCAGTACATATCTATAGTTTACCGGGCGTATACAGTGTTTCACTTTCAACAGCCAGTGAACAGTGTACAGGGAGCACAATTTCCAGGACTGTCACACTATCTGCAACGTCCGTACTGGATGCAAAAGAAAAGAGTTTCAGGATCTATCCGAATCCTGCTGACGGAATCGTAACAATTGAGGATTTCTATTCTGACACTGAAAGGAATCTTGAGATCATCTCTCTTAACGGGACTATGGTTTATGCGGAAAAATTGCTTGATGGTATTGAGCAAGAAGTAATCAATTTGGACCATCTGAAAGCCGGGGTGTACCTGGTGAGGATTTCCTCGAAGAATCATGTTAAGACTGGCAAACTGATATTGCATTAGAAGGATTAAACAGATTATAATGGAATTATCAAGGAAAGATAGAGTTTGCGGAAAGTGGGGAGGGACTCGATATTTAATCAGCCTGTTTTCCATATTATTGCTCTCGGTAAGCTCTTCTTTTGCGCAGACCTCAGAAACGTTTACCTCTTCGACTTCATGGCCAGCTCCTGCCGGAGTAACCTCTGTACAGGTTGAATGCTGGGGTGCCGGTGGTGCCGGTGGTGGCAATTCCACCAGTGCTGACGGCGGCGGTGGAGGCGGTGGAGGAGCATACAGTAGGACGGCTAACATATCGGTTATACCCGGGAATAGCTATACGATAACCGTTGGAGTTGGTGGCGTAGGAGTTAGTGGAGGAACGGGTGGTGACGGAGGTGATACCTGGTTTATTGATGCTTCTACAATATTTGCACAGGCAGGTACGGGAGGAGGCCCCCCTGTTGGTGGAGCCGCTGGAGTTGGAGGAACGGGTGGTGCAGCAGGATCAGGGATCGGGGACACAAGGTTTTCCGGGGGATCTGGAGGTGCAGGTAGAGATCACAACCAGGGACAAGGAGGACCGGGAGGATCTTCTGCTGGAACAGCTGCTGATGGATGGTCCGGTCTTGCAACATGGAACACATCAATAGCTTCAGCCGGTCCGGCAGGTTCAGGCATTGGGGGTAATGGAGGACCATTAAATCAAAATGGAAGTCCTGGAACCATTCCCGGTGGAGCCGGTGGAGGCTCTGGTGAAGGAACTGTATCTGGCGGTAATGGAGCGAACGGACAGGTTATTCTTACCTATACGGCTCTTAGCGATAATTGCCCGGAATCTACTTCGGTATCTCCTTCAGGTATTCAAACCCTTTGCCAGGGAGATGCATCCAACCTGTTAACTGCAACCATTACATTATCCGGAGGATCAGGGACCCCCACTTTGCAGTACCAGTGGTACTACAACACCACAAACAGCAATACAGTAGTGGGGGCAACCCTGGTAGCAGGAGCAACCAGTGACACCTACACGCCGCTTACTACTGCTTCGGAGGTGGGCAGCCGCTGGTATTTCTGTGTGGGTTATGCCACCGATAACGGATGCGGGCAGACCAATGCAGACCAGTCGCTTGCCTCCAATGCGGTGGAGGTGACCGTAGAGCCTCCACAACCGGTTACCCCAGGAGCGATTACAGGAACGACTCCTGTCCCACCCTCCACCGGCGGACTTGTTTACAGTATTTCAGTTGTCCCCAATGCAACGACATACACATGGACAGTACCGACCGGATGGTCCATCACAGGTGGACAGGGTACTATCTCTATTACAGCAACCTCGGGAACGGTAGGACAGGATGGAGACATCACTGTCACCGCCGGAAACTCATGCGGAACCAGTGCGGCATCTACATTGGCGGTAACGGTCGAAGATGTTCCGGTCTCTGATTGTCCACAGAGCACTTCTGTTGCTCCACCTGGGATTCAGACCCACTGTGTAGATGATCCGGCCAGCCAGCTTACTGCCACCATAAGCACATCAGGTGGTTCAGGCACCCCCACTTTGCTGTACCAGTGGTACTACAACACCTCCAACAGCAATACGGTATCGGGGGCCACCCTTGTAGCAGGTGCAACAACCGACACCTATACACCGCTCACAACCGCCTCGGAATTGGGTAGTCGCTGGTATTTCTGTGTGGGCTATGCCACAAACAACGGTTGCCTACAAACCAATGCCGATCAGAGTCTTGCCTCCAATGCGGTGGAGGTTACGGTCAATGATGTTCCGGCAACTCCAGGGCTCATTACAGGATCAGACAATGTGAATCCCTCAACCTCCGGACTGGTATACAGCATCAGTGCGATTCCAACTGCCGCTTCCTATACCTGGACCGTTCCGACCGGCTGGGCCATCACTGGCGGACAGGGAACCACATCCATGACAGCAACCTCAGGAACAGTGGGACAGGATGGCAACATCACTGTTACAGCCACCAATGCATGCGGAACCAGTGCCCCTTCCACAAAAGCAGTCACGGTTACTGAGGCAGCACTGCCTCCAACCATCACCCTGGGAACGAATCCAACGGTTTGCCAGGGAACCACCACTGCTGATCTTACATACAGTGCCACCACGGAGAGCCCGGACCAGTACAGCATCGACTATTTTGCAGCCTCCGAAGCTGAAGGTTTTACTGATGTGGTTAACGCTTCACTCCCGGCAAGTCCCATCACACTGGTTGTACCGGGTGGTGCAGCAACGGGGAGATATTATGGTAACCTGACTGTCAGGAACTCGGGTACGGGTCTTAGCAGCGGGAACTACGCCATTTCGGTGACCATTGCTACAACGCCAGCCACTCCTGGCCTCATCTTTGGAAGCACTGCGGTACCTGAATCAACAACAGGGATCTCCTATGCCATTATCGCTGTGCAGGATGCCACTACTTATACATGGAGCGTTCCCACCGGCTGGGTTATCACGGAGGGAGAGGGAACCACTTCGATTGTTGTCACCTCGGGAAGCGCCGGACAGAATGGAGATATTACGGTTACTGCGGGAAATTCCTGCGGAACAAGTGCGGCTGCTACACTGGCTGTCACTTCGGAAACTCCGGTTGACCACATCCTGTATGGCTGTAACGCCTGCCACATTACCCACTCCTCCCTGGGCGGGACGCTGACCAATACACTGGGGAATTCAAATTTATGCATGAGTTGTCATGTGACCAGTGGAGCTGCTGGTGGCAAACCCTTTACTGAAGCAGATAAAGCCATTCCCGGAACAAGCGGAAACTCCCACTCCTGGGATGTAGCGTCGGTGAATGCAACCTATGAAACGGTGCTGACTACCGATCCGGATATGGTGCTGCGGGTGGATGAGGGCAATATTACCTGCTCCACATGCCACAACCAGCACAACAGCAATACAAACCTGAGTTACACCAGGATCTCCAATGCCGGGGATTTCATGTGCAAGGATTGCCACTCACCAAGGGATGTGGGGCGCTATATGGACAACACAACCGACCATAAGGGGAGCCATCCGGTTGGTTTGGCATACAGCGGAACGGGTGACTATGAACCCACCCCCACCGGATCGGCCATCCTGGTTGGAGGAAATATTGAGTGTTCAAGCTGCCACCAGACCCATTATGCCCCTACCAGTGATGGCACACTGCTGCGACAGGCCAACGATGATGCGCTCTGTACCTCATGCCACACCCTGGGAACACACAATGGCATGGGATGCAACGACTGTCACCAGCCCCACAATACCAACAAGTCCAACATCTACATGATCAGAAACAGCATCACCACACCAAGCAGTGGTGATAAGACGGTTGTATTTACTGCGCTTACTGGCACCAATTCATTTGCCGACGGCGATGCAACCTACGATGGGATCTGCGAAGTATGCCACACATCCACATTGCATTACCGGAATGATGGCAGTGGCGGTGACCAGGACCACACCAGCTCGGGCGGACCCATGGACGGACTGGATTGCAAAGGTTGTCACCCGCACAACTCCAACTTCTCCCCGGCAGGGGGCAGTTGTGACGATTGCCACAATACCACGGCACCCACATTCGGGTCAGCGGTGCACATCAAGCATAAAGACACCTATGGTTATGCCTGTAGTACGTGCCATTTTCAATATGGCAGCGGAGGAAGCCTGGAGGGAACACATCCAAGTGGAACGATCGACGTCAATTTTGATCCAGGCGGAATGGCCACCCGGAACGGACTGGATGCCATTACGCCGGTGATGAATGGCGATAACACCTGTGATAACATGTATTGCCACAGTGATGGCCGCAGTGCCTACCGCGGGATGGATGACACGTATACCTGGAGTGGAACCACCGGATCTCAGCCAGGTACATATGCCACCACCCCAGCATGGGGTACAGGCACAATCACCACCTGCATGCCGTGCCATTCAGGGACCGGGGAGATGATTGATCCCTATGAAATCTATACGCCCGGTCTTGCAGATCCGTTGCCCCCGGCAACAGGTTCGCACCGTAGAGGGGCCCATGTTTCCAACAGTCAGGAGCTCTCGGGGAATGGATGGGATGTTGTGAATTGCTTTTTCTGCCACAATACGGCAGGTGGTGATGATGGTTCTCCTATTCTTCAGGGCACCTACGGTACCTCTTTCCATGTGGATGGGGCCACCTATTTCGATCCCAGAAGTTTTGTTGATGGAGGGACACTTGCGAATAGTAACACAGGTGGATCATACAGCTATTCACTGCTGGGCTCTGCCGGTCACTGCGGAGATGGCAAGACCTGCTGGTGATCCTGGTAAAACCGTGTATCTCCAATGGTTCACTATTGGAAAGTGAAGCATTTTTATACTATTTTTAACGCATAACCACAAATGATGAAACACAAAGCAACTCAACTCTTCATGCTCATTTTCCTCCCGGTCATTGCCTTCGGTCAACTAGCCGAACCGGATGCGATCAGGGTTTTCTATTTAGGGGGGCAATCCAATATGGATGGTTACGGTACAAATAGCGATCTGCCTGACTCGCTGAGCTCTGAATTTCAGAATGTCTGGATCTTTCACGGAAATCCCGCACCCGATGAAGCTGAAGATGGTGGCCTTGGTATCTGGGAGCCATTAAGCGCCGGACACGGAACAGGGTTTTCATCCGATGGTCACACCAACCACCTCACCAACCGGTTTGGTGTTGAGTTGTCTTTTGCAAAAAAGCTACAGGCAATATATCCGGGTCAAAAGATTGCGATTATCAAGTATTCCAGGGGAGGGACATCCATCGACAGCACAATGGCCAGAAACTTCGGATGCTGGGAGCCGGATTTTCAAGGAAAAACGGGCATCAATCAGTATGACCATTTCCTGAAAACCATAAGACTGGCGATGCAAACCAACGACATTGATGGCAATGGCCAACCGGACCAGCTGATACCGGGTGGGATTCTCTGGATGCAGGGTGAGAGTGATTCAGGCAACGAAGAGGTTGCATCAAGATATTATGCCAACCTAAAACGTCTGATGGATCTGATCCGTGCAGCTCTTCGGACCGATGATCTGCCCGTAGTGCTGGGTAAGATCTCCGACTCCTGGAACAATGAACAGGGGAAAGTATGGAGGTATGGTGAACTTGTACAGCATGCACAGGAAAAGTTTGCCGCAACCGATGGCAATGCATCCATCGTCAGGAGTACAAGGTATTATAAGTACTCTGACCGATGGCACTACGACAGTGAGGGGTATATCGACCTGGGAATCCAATTTGCTGAAGAGATGCAACAATTATTGGAAGAAGAGTAATAGTCAACAGGAGCAGACGACTCGATTAATCAGCTCTTCAACTCTCTTTCTGCAGTCCTGGCAACAGGAATGCTTCTCTATCAATATACCCTTCAGCACCAGAGAGTCCATACACTACTGGAGGTATCCAACCTGAGTGAAGGCCTCTACCTCTCCAGGATCTACGTAAACAATGGTTTTTTTGCAACAAGGAAGGTGATGAAACAATCATAGAAATATTGTTATATTTAGATTGAATCAATACTAATATATTAGTGATTTTTGCCAAACAATAAGCGTCTCAACCCCGACAAAAATGAAAAAATACACCCTTCTTATTACAATTCTATTCCCAGTCATCTCCATTTTAACTGCCCAGGAGAATGTCCCCGTTGAGTTATTGTTTAAGGATAACATCTACAGCACGTACAGGTTATCACCTGATGGTGACTATTTTACAACTATCAAGGAACACAATGTTGGATACGAAATAATGGTAATTGACCTCCATGAATTGTATATCTACCAAAGCATCCCTATCGGAAAAACCAGCATAGATAATATATCCTGGATCGATTCGCGCAGATTATTATACGAACAAGAAGGACGGCTTTATACGATCAACATTGATGGCACCGACAATAGCCTGTTGTTGAATAATTGGACTGATGATGCTCCGAAAATTGTTTACGAATCAAACTATAAGAAATACTTTCAATACAGCAGACTGCTAAGCAATTTGTGGGAAGATAAAGAGTATATCCTTGTGGAGTCAACTAACTTAAAAGGGATCGCCAGTATATACAAAATAAACCTGTTTACAGGTGACAAGGAGCTAATTGAAACTGGAAAGAACCACAAAATCAATTCTTGGGTAGCAAACAGAAATGGTGATCCGATTCTTGGCTTAAGATACAACAAAAAGGATAAGATAGAATTACTAAGTAAAAATGAATCGGGTATTTGGGAAGACTCGCACATATCAATTGATGGATCTGAATATCAACTAATTGTCGAAGGGAAGTCTTACTTAAACAACCTATTAACTCTTAATGGAGCCGGATATGGCAATTCAGTCTATCTGGGTTCAACAGTCTCTTCAGATAAGCGAAAACTGATTGAATATTCATTTGATGACAGCAAGTCCACCACAATCCTGGAGCTTGAAAATTTCGATTTGGGAGATGTATCCTCAAATATCTCTCAGCTACTGTTTAATGATAAGGAGGATGAACTTATCGGAGTAAGGTATCATTCCGATAAACCCACCACTACCTGGTTTACTAGTGATTTGCAAGAATTCCATGAAGAACTTGAGAAAAAATACCCTGACTTCAACTATGATGTAATTGATATCAACTATGATGCATCGGTGTTCTTAATTCATATTTGGCACCCTACATATCAGGGTAGAATTGGTCTTGTAAGAAAGGACTCAGCAGAGATAATATCCCTGTTAATACTGAATGAAGATATAGAGATCTATAATTTCCCTGACACTGAGATTATATATCCAGTTACAAGAGATGGAAGATCTCTGTTAGGATATTTGAACATTCCTATAAACTCTCCATTTAAACAAATCCCATTGGTAGTTATACCTCATGGTGGCCCATGGGCAAGGGAGTACTACTATTTTGAACCCTTCTCACAATTCTTTGCAAGCAGAGGGTATGCAACTTTACGACTCAATTTTCGAGGCTCAACCGGATTTGGACAGGAGTTCCTCCTATCGGGGATTAAGAGCATTCATACCATCATGATTGATGACATATATGATGGAGCCAGGTATTGCATTAAAGATTTCAACTTAGATACAAGTAATATCTATATATATGGGCATAGCTATGGTGGGTATGCAGCGGTAATGAGCGCCGTCAGATACCCTGAGTTCTACAATGCTATAGTCTCTGTATCTGCCCCTTATGATATTTACGACTGGATGAAACTGTTAAAAAAGGAAGACAACAGTTTTGCCTATGAAATGTGGGAAACAGCCATCGGCAATCACAAGGAGGATCAGGAATTCATAAAAAAAATATCACCAATAAACAACGTGGAAAAGATAGAGATTCCGATTCTTCTGTTTCACGGAGAGGAGGATTACACTATTCCTTGTGAGCAAGCTTATGAATTTGAAAAGTCGCTAAAACAGGCTGGTGTTGACTATGATTTAAAAGTCATTCAGGATGAGGGCCACAGCTTGCAGAATGGGAATAACAGTGGATATATCTTATTGAAGTCTGAAGAATTTTTCAGGAAAAGTATGAATAAACAGGATTAACGATGCATGCCATCACATCTGATACTGGTTAATCTACAGCGTATTAGAAGCAGTAAAATGGCACCAGTAATGTGATCTTCATATTTCTGTGTATCTTTAGTACGAACCAACCCGAACCGGTTATGCCCTATAGCGAAAGTGCCGCCAGGCTGAAAGCGATGATCGAGAAAGCCATTGAGGACCATAAAATATCACGTGCCGAAATGGACAGGATCCTGGCCATCGCAACTGAGGACAACCACATTGACCGTCACGAACAGGCCCTGCTTGATCAACTCCACGAGATGATTGAGAATAGAACAGTGAAAGTCATTCCTTAATGGGATTTGACGTCATCGTCATTGGAGGTGGATTGGGCGGATTGTCGGCCGGGGCTATTCTGTCCAGGCAGGGAAAGAGGGTTCTCCTGCTTGAGCAACACTACATTCCCGGTGGCTGCGCCACAACCTTCAAGCGGAAAGATTTTATTATGGAGGCCGGCCTGCATGCCATGGACGGACACCTGATTGCCGGTGATGGTCCACGTTCAGTCCTGAGGTACCTCGGGGTCAAAAAAAAAGTGGAATTTCAAAAAGTCCCTGAATTCTTTCGCATCAAAAACAGCCGGTTCGATTTTACTTTTCCTAATGGCACAGAAGAGGCCATAGAGGCACTGATAAAAGCGTATCCGGAGGAGGAATCCGGGATCAGGAGATTTTTCAAAGTGATGATGGGTGTGCAGGAGGAGCTTTCCGGTTTTCCGCATAAAAGATGGCGCCAGGCACTCGTTATCCCCCTCTTCCCGTTTATGTTTCCCAACATCATGAAGACCTTCAGGAGAACTGCCGGGCATTTCCTGGAGAGATACATCAAAAGCGATGAACTGAAGCTGATCCTGCAGGGCAACCTGCTCTACTACCATGACGACCCCTATACCATGTCGATGGTCTTCTTCTCCAAAGCGCAGGCGAGCTTTATTCACTATGGGGGCTACTTTGTCAAAGGAGGATCCCAGAAATTGTCAAATGCCCTGGCAGAGGTGATCACAGAGCATGGCGGATCCATATTGCTGGGAAAGAGAGTCAACCGGATCCTGATCAAAAACGGAGTGGCGGTGGGTGTATCCTACAAAGATGCCTTCAATGAAAACCTGGAGCCGGTTACTTTGGAAGCAAGCCACATTATCCACAGTGGTGCCGTACCCCTGCTGAAGAATCTGCTGCCCGGTCCCGAAAAAGCAAAGATTGCCCGTAAGATCGACCGGCTGAAACCGGCCTGTTCACTGTTTTGCATCTACCTGGGCTTTAAGAGAGAGGTCCGGCAGCTGAACCACCACCACTACTCTACCTTTTTTTACAGTGATGATATCAGGAGCCTGGATGATGTTGTGCCCAATATATACGGCGACTGGAATGCACGGTCGTTCGTCTTTGTTGATTACAGCCAGGTGGATTCCGGGCTGGCGCCAGAGGGTAAAAGTTTCGGATCGATCTGTGCAGCTTCGCTGATGAGCGAATGGGACGGGATGGATGATGCGGCTTATAAAAAGAAGAAAAAGGAGGTGGCCCGGATCCTGATCGACAAACTGGAGGAGAATATCCCGGGGATCAGGGATCTTATTGAGAGTTACGAGGTTGCCACTCCTGCCACCATCCGGAGATACACCCTGAATCCCAGCGGGGCGCCCTATGGGTTTGCCCAGATCCCCAGCCAGGTGGGTACAAAGAGACCCTCTTACAAATCGCCCGTCAAAAACCTGTGGCTCGCAGGAACCTGGACCTTCCCCGGCGGAGGCTTTACCGGGGCAATTGTCAGTGGTTTTCTGTGTGGTATGAAGGTCTCCAAAAAAATTAAACCAGGGCAGAATGGATCTGAAAGTAAGACACCGGCTGATAAGCGAATTGTAAAACTCATCAGGAGGCAGGAGATTGCCGCAAACACCATTGAGTTGACCTTTGAAAAACCTGAAGGATTCACATTTCAGTCGGGACAACACGCCATTGTCAGCCTGAACAACCCGGAGTATACCGAGCTGGACATGCCATTTCGTGCCCTCTCCATGGCTTCCCACCCGGATGACAGCGAGCTGAAATTTGTAATGAGAAAGGGCAGTAGCAGTTTTAAACGAAGTTGCGCATCTCTGAAAGCCGGCGACACCGCCACCATTTACGGACCAGCCGGGAGATTCAGCACCACCGATACTAACAAAGGGTAGAAATATAAGGGACAATCACATCATTCATCCTGTCGCTGGTCCCGTCATAGGTGATGGTCACAACGGGAACCCCCGTGATCTCCCTGATCTTACCTGTCATGGCCTCTGTGACCAGCGAGGGACAGCAGTAGGATGGATTGGTCTGCACAAACAGCGAAACCTCCGGATAGTTTTCCATGATGTAAAAAATCTTCAGGAGATTGTCATAGGATTCTCCAGAATGAAGAAGGTCTATATTGAACGCTGCAAGGCGCTTCTCCAGCTCCTTCGGCCTGATCACGGGAGCCTTGCCCAGGAAGCTGCTAAAGTGTTTATAGTACCTGTCGTCCATGAACTTCAACACATTCATAATGATCCTGTTCAGGCTGGTCTCCAGTTGTTCGCCCCGTTGACTGGCTCGCCTGAATATATTTTCAGCGGTCAGCTTGGCATACTCATGATAGGGAGTAACCAGCACCTCCCCGCCGGCTGCCTCTATGGTGGCAACCAACTCCTGGTTCATGATGTCGTTATCCCGCACATAGAGATCACCAAAGATGGCTACCAGCGGTTTTCTTGACTCCCTGTTGTATTTAATCTCCCCGAAAAGGCTGACTCCCTCCCTGATGGCACGCTCCACCGACTGTTTCCCGGAGAGGGCATTCAGCAGGATGCGGTGAACCTCCTCATAAACCTTGTCGGTCTGACCCGGGATCAGTTCGTAGGGCCTGATGCGGCAGGCGGTCTTCCGGAAAAGCCCGCCCAGCATGTAGGCAAAATAGGCATAGTAGGTGACACTCACCGACATCTCCCTGTGGGTCAACGCACCCGAATAGACAGCCGCTCTCTCCATCCCCTTCCCATAATTCTCCAGGATGCGCTTAATATAAAAGGGATATTGCCTCAGGTTGCAGGTCAAGTTACTCTCCATCATCCAGAGGATCATCTTCGACGGATCAAGGTCGTGCTTCTCGATATAGTCGATATATTCCTGGGCAATGATGTTGATGGGAAGGCACTGGCCCGTATTGTGAACCATGCTCTTGCGGATACCCAGCTCACTCGATTCCAGTAACCTGACATCCAGTCCGGATCGTTTCAGGTTGGCCACGATCAGGGGACTGATGTACATATCCCAGTTGGGCATTAGCATGGTCCTGCCCTCCAGATCCGTCTCCACCCTGGGAAGAATGGAGCCCAACTCCGGTTCTGGTACCTGGGTAACAGAACGGGCATGGTTCCGGAAGGAGCGCAACGCCGCTTCAATCCTGGTTTCATAACCTGTATTGGAATCATGTTCGTCAATCTGAATCACCAGGTAGGGTTTACCATAGAGGTGCATCAACTGCTTAAAATAGTCTATGATAAATGAATCGGGTGCACATTTAAAGGCTGTAACCAGAACCGGGTAGAGGTTTTTGGTTCTGCACACCTTCTCAGCTGCCCGAAGGATATGGGCCGCAAAATACCAGGGTATCTTTTTCAGCAGATGGTTAAACGCCTCATCCTCCTGCAGCTCCACCTTCAGCATATCCTGGTAGTAGGCCCTGATACCCATCCCTGCAAAGATATCGGGGATCCCTTTATTAAGCACATCCGAAAGCACCACATAGGGCCTTCCCAGCAAGGCGACAGAGAGCTCCCCTTCGCTGGTGTGGGTACCATCAAAGATTGCCTCCAGTCCCGATTTCAGCTCATCTGAACAGGCCTCAGCCCGCTTCATGGCCCCTGAAACATCGGCCATATTCAGGTGATCAAAACCCATCCTTTTCAACTCCTTCAGCAAGATCTTTTCATTGCTCTCTCTGTTCCTGTCGAAGTTCAGCATGGGACTCACCAGCTTCTCTTTCATGTGATCTCCCTTCTGGAAGGCAAGGGATCCACTGTACTGTGTATAATAACAGAAATTCTGTTCCGTTCTCTCCGGTTTTTTCCTGGCCTCCAGGTATACAGGCATAAAAACAAAATCACACGTTTCGGCCAGGTGGGTTACATGACCGTACATGGAGTCAATGGGCGCACAGAACTCAGCCCCGGCAATCTTCTTTCCGGATTTCAGTGAATCCTTGAATCCTTCACTGGTGCGAAGGGGGATTCCCAGGGCCTTAAAGAAGGACTTCCAGTAGGGCAGGTCCTCCACCAGGTGCAGGGTGGCAGGTAATCCGACAGAAGGCAGTGCAGACTCCCCGGCTATTGAACTTATGACTACGGACTTCATGGCGTTCACCTCATCCTCTGTGCGTTTTATCAGCCTCCTCCGCTCCTTCATCAGCTGATAGCCCGCTCCCCCTATTTTTACAAATTTCCGGGTTTCATAATCCCTGCCACACAGGAATCCATACGCCTGCTTATCACCATTGATACTGGCCACGCTGATGGTACACCTGTTGAGGCAAAGCTCACAGGTTTCGGTCACCACCGGGATGCTCTTCCGGTAGAGGTCGAGTCCCCGGAAGGTGGTTGAACCGTGGTGTTCTTCCATCAGCAGCAGGGCTGTTCCAAGGGCACCGGTAAGGTGGCAGAGCGGTGAAACATAGACCGGTTTGTCCAGGCGCTGCTCAAATGCAGCCACCAGGGCCCTGTTTTTTGCAGTGGCCCCCTGGAAACAGATGTGGTTGCCGATGTGGGCCTCACTGGCCACCTTTTTCAGGTAGTTCTCCCTCACCGAATGAATCACAGTGGCCAGCACCTCCTCCACACCGTATCCCTGGCTCAGCAGCTGGTTAACATCCCGCTCCATAAAGACGGTGCATCGGTCACTGGCCAGGGGGGCGGGTCTCCCCATGGCAAGCTGCTCGTACTCCTCCAGTTTCACCCCCAGCCTGCCGGCCAGCTCTTCAATAAAACTTCCTGTACCGGCGGCACACACCGTATTCATATGAGAGAAGGTGACCACCCCCTCCTTCATCTGTGTAAACTTGGCATCCTGTCCCCCGATTTCGATGATGGTATCTGTTTGCGGGTTGAGTTCATAAGCCGCCCTGGCATGAGCCGTAATCTCATCCACATCCTGGTCAGCCCCGACAATTCCTCCTATAAACTTGCGTCCCGAGCCGGTGGTGCCACAGGCAACAATTTCAGGATCTGATCCGCTTCCGGTAAAGTGATGCTCCATCGCCTCAAAAAGTGCCTGTACCGCCTTCAACGGCTGTCCCGATGTGTAGGTATAAAAACCGGCATGGGGCTCCCCGCTGTTACTGACCAGTATACTCTTTGTACTGGTGGATCCCACATCGATGCCCAGGTAATAACGCTCCCGGCCGGCAGATGGTTCCTGGTTACCGGAGGGTCTCTGGTAGCGATCCACCTCTACCGGTACGGTATGATCGGAGACAACAGGCTGAAAAACCGTCTGACCAATTGGCTTCACATCCTGCACCAGCCCTTCCGGCATCTGCAGGGGCTGAAAGAAGTGGTCCTTTCCTTTCGGTTCGGCAAGGATCTCCAGCCGGTCCACACCCCCGGTGGCCACTCCGGTTTCAAGCTCCTTCAACAGCAGGCAGGCGGCTCCCAGGGCAGGCATGTGGTGAGATTGGGCGTGTACCCCGATCTCCTTCCCCAGGATGCGCTGCAGGTGCCTTACCACCGATCGGTTCCTTGATACACCCCCTGTCATCAGGATGGGGGATTCCGGTGTGGATTTATTGAAAAGCGTATCAGCAATGTTATCAGCCAGCCCCTTGCAGAGGCTGTCACAGATGGCCTCCAGGCTATATCCCTTCTGCTGGGCATGAATCAGATCCGTTTTGGCAAAGACCGAGCAGCGGGCAGCAATTCCGGGAATGGGAGCGCTGTTCTGCAGGGCCATGTCCGAAAGATGAGCCGTATCGTTCAGCTGTAGCCTCAACGCCTGCTGATCAAGGAAACTGCCTGTGCCAGCTGCACAGGAGGAGCTGTGGCTGGTCTGCCGGTATCTACCCCCGCTATCCAATTCAACCAGGAAGAAGCGCTCGGCTCCCACATGCAGGATCGACCTTGCATCGAGCCCCAGTTTTGAAAGGGCTTCCATAAGGGAGACCTGTACATCGTAGAGATGTACCTGATCGTTAAGCCGGATCTTTCCCGAAGGAGCTGCAATACCTAAGACCTGCTCCGGTTTATAGGCCTCCAGCAGACGGTTCAGGCTGCTACGGATATCTCCGTGGTGCAGGAGATACTCCTGCTTAACCATATTTCCGGTTGCATCGAGGCATACCATGGAGATGGAGACCGACCCCACATCGATCCCCAGAATCAATCCGCTATGACCCTTTGTGCCCATCAGAATGACCGGTTAACAATTAAAAATATTGAATAAAACGTTGTATTGGTGAGACCTCAGTGAAGCATTTGCGCAATTTAGAATGAGTTAAAATCAAACAAAGCTCTCCAGATATGGTTATAAATCCACTTAGATGCACAAAAAGTATCTTTGAAACAGGAGATCCAGCAAAGTATTAACCACATTTGTAACTGATACATAATTCAAATTGATGAACCGAATGAACAAGCAAATAACCCTGATCACAGTCGGAATTTTACTTCTGGGAACCCTCCACAACACACTGAACGCACAACTCTCAACCCGGGAAGTTGACAGGCTGGTGGAGGATGCCATGGAAAAATTCACCGTGGCCGGGGTGGCCGTCGGAATCGTAAAAGATGGTGAGATCATACATGCCAGGGGATACGGACTCAAATCGGTCGATACCAAAGAGAGGGTGGATCAGCACACCTCGTTTGCCATCGCCTCCAACAGCAAGGCATTCACCTCGGCGGCCCTGGCCATCCTGGTGGAGGAGGGTAAACTATCATGGAACGACCGGGTGGTGGAGCACATTCCCGAGTTTAAGATGTACAACGATTATGTGACACACAATTTCAATATTCTGGATCTGCTCACCCACCGAAGCGGGCTTGGACTCGGGGCCGGTGACCTGCAGTTCTGGCCCTCGGGTTCGGACTTTACCATGGAGGAGCTGCTTACCAATTTCCAGTACTTTGAGCCGGTCTCAGCATTCCGGACAAAATACGATTATGACAACATCCTCTACCTGGTGGCCGGCGAAGTGATCAAAAGGGTGAGCGGAAAGAGCTGGGAGACCTTTGTTCAGGAACGGATCCTGGAACCGCTGAACATGGACAACTCAAGCACCATGCCAGCAAGTAAGTCCGGACTGGAGAACCTGGCCTCTCCCCACCTGGCAGAAGAGGGAGTGCTGAAGACCATTCCCTGGTTTGAGCATGATCCGGAGCGCATTAACGGAGCGCTTGGCGCTGTGCTTTCCAA
Source organism: Bacteroidota bacterium (assembly GCA_039714775.1). GTDB lineage: Bacteria > Bacteroidota > Bacteroidia > Bacteroidales. The sequence continues at coordinate 61,003 of JBDLIQ010000002.1, read as the reverse complement.
TGCGGATGATATGTGCAGGTGGATGCTGGCCCATCTGAACGGAGGAAAATATGGCGAAACCCTGGAGAACCAACTCTTCACAGCAGCCAGTCAGCAGGAGATGTGGAGAATACATACCACCATCAATGTGAAGCCTGACTCAAGGTACAATCCCCATTTCTCGGGTTACGGACTGGGCTGGAGGCTGTCGGACATGAACGGGAAAATGAGTGTATCCCATACCGGCGACCTCTCCGGGATGCTCTCGAAAACCATTATGATCCCTGACCTGGAGCTGGGCGTGGTGGTGCTTACCAACTCCTATTATGGCGGTGCCGGTGTTTTCAGGGCCATCTCGCAGACCATTGTGGATAGCTACCTGGGGATGGAACCATTTGACTGGACCTCATACCATCTGGAACGTCACAAGAAGCGAACCGGTCATGCCAACCAGGTGGTGGAGAGGGTGTGGGAAACTGTTGAAACAGGGAACCATGACCATATAGATATCGATAACTACCTGGGGGTGTATGAGGATCCCTGGTTTGGAAAGGCCGATGTGTGGCTGAAAGAGGGTCAGCCATGGTTCACCTCCCGCCGGTCACCCAAACTTTCCGGACCCATGTACCATTACAAAGCCAATGCCTTTGCCATCAAATGGGATATCCGGGAGCTGGATGCCGATGCATTTGCCCTCTTCAGCCTGGATGAGGAGGGGAAAGCCATGCAGATCACCATGAAGGGAATCTCACCTGATATTGATTTCAGTTTCGACTTTCACGATCTCCTGTTCAAACGGGTTGCTGATTAGAATGGAGGATCAACCACCGGCTTTATCAACCATTCATTGAAATGGAATTAAGCAGTGGCCCATCGTGGATAACGATTGTCTTATCTTCCAGATTTACAATGCCATCCCTTTCAAACTCTTTCAAAATCCTGATTGCACTGTCCTTGGACATGCCTGTAAAATCGGCTATGTCCTGGCGTGAGACATCGACACCAATCACCTCTGTCTCATAAACCTGCTCCGAAAGGTAGATCAACGCATCAGCAATCCTTCCATGCATCTGTTTCTGACTCAGGCTAACCATCCGGTCCAGTGACCTGGCGTATTCCTCACTGCACTTCACCATGTAGTGTTTCGAGAATTCCCGGTTCAGATCAAGTGCCTTGCTGAATTTCTCAGCGTCAAGAAAACAGGCCAGTGTTTCCCGGACAGCAACCATGGTATAGTTATATTTCCCCCCGGTGTGGACAGCCGGTGCACCAACAAATTGCATCGGTTTAACAAAATCCAGGAGCAAGTTCCGGTCATTAAACCCTTCAACATACATCTTCGCAAATCCCTCAATCACATAAACCAGGTTATCGGCCCTGGTACCCTGCTTCAGAATAACCTCACCCTCCAGAAAACGGACCGCATAGCGATCATCATTGATCACCTCTAATTCATTGTCACTAAGAAGCTGAAACAGAGGGGATTTTTGATTACACGTACTGCACTTATCACAAAGTTTCTCCTTATTCATATTGCATCTATTAGGGGCGTGATGTTAAAGAACAATGTATGAAAAAAAATCAGACATTGATCCAGATCAACATTTGCGTTGATATATCTCTGTAAAAAAGACCATAAACATCGTTGTGATTTTTATCACAACATAATATAGGAAAATCTATCTTAGTCCTCGTATTAGGCTGGTTCAGCCACACTTCAATTTAATTAATTGATCTTATGAGAAGAGTGATGATTTTTCTGACAGGCGTTGCGATTCTGGGCCTGTCAGCCTGTTCCAAATATACAATTCCGGCACCGGAGTATCCCGATGGAATGCCAGAGAATGTGAGCTACTCTGCAGATATCCAACCTATATTTGACAACAACTGTTTATCCTGTCACTCCGGGGGACAGCCTCCTGACCTAAGCGCTGACTGGTCCTATGACGAGCTGATTAACGGGGGATATGTAAACACGGATGAGCCCATGAACAGCTCCCTTTACCAGATTTTCGACGGAACCCATCAGGGCCGTGCCACATATGATGAGACATTGTACATCCTTGGATGGATCAAGGAGGGTGCCGAAAATAACTAATCCTAAAAAAAACATATTCATGAAAAGATACATGCACACAACCACCATTTTTAGCATCATTGCACTCCTGCTAACCGGAGTTGCATTCGGGCAGGAAGAGGACGAGCCCATCTATCCTCCATTCGAGTCACAGACACTGATTGACAACCAGACCACGGTCAATCCGTACAAAGGCTCCCTCACCCTGGGAATCCAGCACCGCTTTTCTCAGATCAAGGAGGTGTCCGATCTGTTTGGAATCTACGGGAGTGCCAACACCAGGCTGGGAGTCAACTATGGCATCACAGACAAGATCATGCTTGGATTCGGGACCACCCGCAGTTATATGCAACAGGACCTGGAATGGAAATACAGCATCCTGACCCAGACCACTTCAGGAAAAATACCAGTCTCCCTCTCCTATTACGGCAATGCCGTTCTGGATGCCAGGGAGAGTAAGTATTTCGAAGCAGTAAAAGATATTAATGACGAAACTGAAGTCCCGGAATACAGGTTCATCGGTCGCTTCTCCTACCTCCACCAGGTGATCGCCTCAAAGAGATTTGGAGAGAAACTCAGTTTCCAGGTGGCCCCGACATTCGTATACTACAATGCCGTACCGGAAGGTTACCGAAATGATAACTACTCCGTCGATGTGGGCGGACGTCTGCAGGTGATGGGATTCCACTCCATCATCTTTGAATATGACCAGCCGTTGGTTCAGCCACAGGGCGATGCTGCAAAAACCATCTATCCCAATGTTTCCCTGGGTGTGGAGATCGGAACCAGCACACACTCCTTCAGGGTGTTCGCATCCAACTACAACGCCATTGTAAAGAACCGGAGCGTGGCATTTAACGACAGGAATCCCATGGATGGTGATTTCCAGTTTGGTTTTAACATATCAATCAGATTCTGATAATGAATACCCTGACAAAAATTCTAACATCACTTTTGCTGGCGGTTTCGTTTACCCTGGTTGCACAGCCTGCAGATACACTGAAAATCAAATCCTCTTACCACGAGGTAAACGCCTTTGTGGAGGATAATGAGGCCTGTCTGAAGTGCCATGGTGAGATGAAATACGTGATGGAAGACACCACCATGGGAAGAACGCTTCATAAACACATGTGCCCGGACAGGATTGTTGACAGAGAGGCCTTCTATGGTTCAGTTCACAGATCCTTCAGCTGTACCGATTGCCACTCCTACGATTTCAACACTTTCCCCCATCCGCTGGAGGTGAGGGTGGAAGAGAAATATACCTGCCTGGGCTGTCACGGGTATGATGAGACCTTTGCCCAGTACCATTTCGAAGAGATTGAACAGGAGTTCCTGGCGAGCATCCACAACATCGAAGAGTTCGCATGTTCGAAGTGCCACAATCCTCATACCTACAGAGCATTTATGAGGAACGCGGATGACCTGGCCGAGGCGATTGTCTACGATAACAACATGTGCCTCGAGTGCCACGCCAACTACTCGCAATTTATGCTTTTCACCGACAGATCGGAAATTAATGTCATCGACAAGCATGAATGGCTTCCCAACCAGGCATCACATTTTGAGCATGTAAGGTGTATTGAGTGTCATACCGAGATTAACGATTCCATCCTGATCGCTCATAAGATCCTGCCCAGTGAAGATGCTGTGCGCAACTGCACCGAATGTCACTCCAGGGATTCACGCCTGATGCATACGCTCTATAAGTTCCAGGTCCGGGAAGAACGCAAAGCCGGTTTCGCCAACGGGATCATCATTAACGATGCCTATGTGATCGGTGCCAACCAGAATGTGATCCTTAACAGGCTCAGTGTGCTGGTATTCCTGCTGACCTTCCTGGTCATCGCGGTTCACACCATCATGCGTATCACCAAACTGAGAAATAACTAAACCGTCCAGAACAATATCATAACCCGAGTAAATACGAATAAAATGACTACCAACAAAATATACCTCTATCCAATCTGGATCCGGATCTGGCACGTGATTAACGCCCTGATGTTCCTGCTTCTGATCTGCACGGGGCTCTGCCTTCACTTCAGCAGCAGGGGGAACAACCTGATTCCTTTTGACGTCAGTGTGGGGCTCCATAATGTGGCTGCAATCATTGTTACTTTCAATTACGGAGTCTTTCTCATTGGGAATATAGTGACTAAAAATGGGAAGTATTACCGGTACTGGAGAAAGAACCTGGTCACCAACCTTTGGAGACAATTTGTTTACTATGGAGTGGGCATTTTCAAGAGAGAGAAGCATCCTTTCCCCATAACCGAAAAGCAGAAATTCAATCCGCTCCAGAAATTCGCTTATGTCATTGTGATGTATTTTGGCATGCCCCTGCTTATTATTTCAGGGCTGGCACTGTTATATCCTGAAGCAACCGGATACAGTGTCTTCAATGTCAGTAGCCTGGTCTTCTATGATGTGCTTCACATCATTGTGGGCTTTGTAATGTCGCTGTTTCTCCTGGTACATATCTATACCTGCACCCTGGGAGATAAGCCCGGCACCCTCTTCAAAAGCATGGTTAACGGCTATCACGAAGAGCACGAGTAGAGACGGATTTTGAACACCCCGCAACAGTTAGATTAAGATTAGTTATAAATAGCTTGTTCACTTGAGAATAAGTGGATCATTGTATATAAAAATTACTATTTTGATATCCCCTCAACATTCACAGGAATCATTTGATTCAACCGGTATTTTCATTTGAATGTAAATTATGGCAATCCTACATACAAAGTCAGTCTGGAGACACCTGAATACCTTTTATCTTGCTTTGTTATTGATTGCCGGAACACCTGCCGGCTGGGCCTATGCCCAGTCAGATGAAGACTGCATGATGTGCCACGAGGATCCTGAAATGGAAGGGATGCTCCACGGAAGGCTGGTCTCTATGTTCGTTGATACCATGGTCTTCGAACGGTCGGTTCACCACAGCAACAGCTGTATCTCATGCCATTCGGATGCAGCCGATGAAGGGTTCCCGCATGCAGAGGAGCTGAAACCGGTCAATTGCGGGAATTGTCACACCCGGGCCATGAGAGACAACAGCAGGGGCATTCATGGTCAGGCGCTGCTGATGAATGATCCCAATGCGCCCAGCTGTAAGGAGTGCCACGGTCACCACGACATCCGGCACTTCACCGATCCCAGGTCCCGGACCTATAAAATGAACATCCCCTTCCTTTGCGGAAAATGCCACCAGGAGGGAAAGATAGTGGCCAGGGTGTATGATGTGTCTGAGCACAACGTGGTTGAGAACTATTCCCAGGGGATCCATGGAAGGGGCCTTTTTGAGGCGGGTCTGATCGTCACCGCCACCTGTAACAACTGCCATGGCAACCACCTGGTTCTTCCACATACAAGCAGAAATTCATCCATATCTGCCAACCGGATCGCCGGAACCTGTATGCAGTGCCATATCAAGATCGAAGAGACCCATAAAAAAGTGATCAGGGGAGAGTTATGGGAGAAGGATCCCTCCATCATCCCCTCCTGCTCGGAGTGCCATCCTCCACATAAAGTTGAAATACCGAAGATCCAGGCCAGATTCTCTGATAACTCCTGCATGAAATGCCACAAGGATGAGCAGATCCACAAGCTGGCTAAAGGCGATACAGTCTCCCTGTTTGTTGACTCACACATCCTTCCCAACTCTGTGCATAAGAACATCCATTGCACCAAGTGCCATACCGAAGTGACCGATCACCTTGAACGCCCCTGCTCCACCAACAGACCTGTGGATTGCTCCTCCTGTCATGCCGAGGTGTTCGACATGTATTTTAAAAGCGGGCACGGCCAGGCACATTATCATGAACAGGAGAATGCTCCCTACTGTACAGATTGTCACGGCACCCATGGGACCAAATCGCGGTATGATGATACATCACCGGTATACAGAACTGCCATTCCCAAACTGTGTGGTGATTGCCACAAGGAGGATGGAAAAGCACCCGCCACTACCGATCTGAAGGAGGTGAACGCATTTTCAGATTACTCATCCAGTGTTCATGGCATGGGACTTACTGAGAAAGGATTAACGGTAAGTGCGGTTTGTACCGATTGCCATACAACCCACCTCATGCTAAAGGATACCCATGAGGAGTCGTCTGTACATCCTGCCAACGTCCAGCAAACCTGTGGCAAATGCCACAAAGGGATCTATGACCAGTATTTGAAGAGTGACCATGCCTTCACACAGGATTATGAAGGAAAGGACTACCCCACCTGCGTGAGATGCCACAGCGCCCATGTGATTTCGGATATCAACCAGGATAAATTCATAAATGAAGTCACCACACAGTGTGGCTCGTGCCACGAGAAGACCGCCAAAACCTACATGAATACCTACCACGGGAAGGCTTATCAGCTGGGAGATCTTGAATCGGCCAGGTGTTCTGACTGCCACGGGGCTCATAACATCCTCAAGGCAACCAACCCGGCATCAATGACCTCAAGTGAAAACCTGGTAAATACATGTGCAGTCTGTCACATAGGGGCCAATAAACGCTTCTCCGATTACCTCAGCCACACCACACATAAGGAGGACCCCAGGATGCACTTCGCCTTTCTGTTCATGACCACCCTGCTGGTCAGCGTATTTGTATTCTTCGGCATCCACCTGCTTCTGTGGTTGCCCCGGTCACTGGCTGAAAGGCGTAAGAAAAAGAGAGCTGAACCTGTAAAAACAGGGAACAAGTACATCCGTCGATTCTCAAAGAAACAGCAGGTCACACACGTGTTTGTAATCATCAGTTTCATCCTGCTGGCCCTCACAGGAATGATGTTAAAGTTTGCCCACATGGAGTGGGCCAAATTCCTGGCTAAGATCATAGGGGGTGTACAAACAGCAGGGGCACTTCACCGGATAGGTGCCGTTATCACTTTTGGATATTTTGCTTTTCACCTGATGAACCTGGCCATGTTAAAAAAGAGAAAGCAGCTCTCTTTGAAACAGTTCATTTTCGGAAAAGATTCCCTCTGGTTTAACAAGCAGGACATTAAAGACTTTGTGGCAACCATAAGATGGTTTGTGGGTAAAGGTCCCCGGCCTCACTATGGCAGGTGGACATATTGGGAAAAATTCGACTACCTGGCTGTATTCTGGGGGGTGGCCATCATCGGTTTCAGCGGACTGATGCTCTGGTTCCCGGTCTTCTTCACAAAGTTCTTACCAGGCTGGGTGATCAACGTGTCACAGATCATCCACAGCGATGAGGCTTTGCTGGCTGTAGGATTTATCTTTACGATCCACTTTTTCAATACCCATTTCCGTCCGGAGGCATTCCCAATGGATACAGTAATCTTTACAGGTCACATGCCGGTGGAGCATTTTAAACACGAGAGGCCCCGTGAGTACCAGGAGTTAAAGGAGTCAGGAAAACTGGACCAGGCGATCGTCGAGAAAGAGTTCTCAAGGGATACCATGCGGGTCATACGTTTCTTCGGATTTAGCGCCCTGGCCATCGGGGTGATCCTGATCGGATTTATTATCTACTCCTTTCTTACTGGAGGCTGGCACTGAGCTCCTCTAATTAACCGCAGTGGCTCTTTCGAGAAGGATCTCATAGGCATAGCCATATCCGAAATCAAGGTCCACTGCCAGTGTACCCTCAAGGGTTACAATGGTTCCCACTTCGTAGGATTCTGCTGATGTTGCAGTCAGGTCAAATTTTCCTTCAAATTCGGTCCCATCCTGGATATGAACCCAGTTGCGTTCCATAATGGCAGCATTGAACTTGCTCACTTCGCCCGTAACCCGAACCACTCTCCCTTTAAACGCATCAGGATCGTTATAAAGCTCAGCAATTGTAACCACACCTTCCATCCGCTCAATCTGAACATCAGATTTCTCCTCCTGCACCATACTTCCAGGAGTAACCTCCTGCACATCTCCTGCCTGCCTCATGCTGCCAGGGGTTCCCGGAATAAGTGCTTCCAGAAAGATCACCTTATCAAAGGTCCTCTCCAGCTCTTTGCTGTAAAAATCCTGCATTACCATCCCTCCCTGGTAATGATAGGTCTCACCAGGAGTGGCATCCATGGTTGGGACAGCTACCCAGTATGCAGGACCTTTGGCTTTGACAAGCAGATAGGTGTATTGCGTCACCTGTTCCACCTCTTTCACCCTGATGGTTGTGTATTCGCCAGAGGGACTATTGCTACAGCTGAAAAGCAGCAGCGAGAGTCCGGCGATCATCATATGCTTCAGATTCATCTCAGTTATATCTTTAATGATTGATAATGGTTCCCCCAAAGAAAGAGAATCCCCCGGAACTTACGCACCGGGGGAGTCTGAATTTTTCGCTTTATATAAAGATCGCGGCTACTCTTTTGTAGGATCAGGATGAGCGATCAAGGCCACCTTCTCCTCATAATTAAAGGGTTTGTAGGTGGGGCTCTCCTCGTTGTGGCATGTTTTGCAAACCTCTTCAGTAGGAAGGATCAGCCCTTTCTTCATGGCCATATCCCTGTTTTTCATCACAGAGGCTCCCTTATACATACTTCCGGGACCATGACACGATTCACAGGAGACACCTTCAGTAATTTTAATACTGGCCATCTGGCTCTTCTCAATATGGCCCACGGTTGAGTGGCACTTGATGCAAGCCGGATCGGTTGTGGGATCAGCGATTCCCTTCTCTTTGGCAATTTTCAAAGATGCCTCACTGGCCAGCGTCTTCATGGCACCTGCATGCGGACCTGCCAGCCACACTTTGTACTGCTCACCCTTGGCGGGCTTCATATGGCACATTTTACATTTTGAGGCACCAATGTACTTGAAGTTCTGACCAAGCAAAGCACCTCCTGCCAGAAAGGCCAGTAATACAACAATGATGGATTTCTTTTGTAACATAGTAAATGGTTTTATTGTGAATTCATAAACAATATATCAATTCTTTATGAAGTATAATCAATTATCGGGCCAATTTATAGAGAGTCAAAAGAAAAGCCGTCTCAATGGTCGCTGAGACGGCTTTTCGGTAAAATAGATTCTCTAATCGGTTACATAGTCGTAACCGAAAATAGCTCCGGCACTCCACTTGTGGCTTGGCAGATCATCATAGACCATTCCGTTGGCTCCGAATTTCAATGATTTTACATCATAACCAATCACACTGAGATAGGCAGCCATGTTGGCGCTGGTCTGACCGGTCCAGCAGTAAACCACTACTGTTTTGTCAGTGGACAGGGTCTTCAGATCGGCATCAAGGGCAATGGCCTCTTTGGGAGTATACTGCATGGCACCTTCAATATGACCGATATCTGAATAGTCTGAAGGACCCCAGTAATTCACAATGTAGTAGTTGTCCAGTGCCTGGTATACTGCGTCATTACCAACTGCAACAGCTCCGAAACCTGCTTCAAAAACATCATCAATACGGGCTGCAAGAATATCAGCTCCCGTAGTAAGCCCGGTATTCAATACAGGGAGGTCTCCTGCTGCACCTTTTGCAGTTGCATCAGAGGTGAACACACTCGAACGGGCATTCCCAATGTTGTCGTTCCAGCTTCCGGCAAAATCCGCATGCCATGAGCACATCCCGAATTTCATGGAATAGACATTGTCATACCCTGCCATCCTCAGAAGGCTGGTCGCCCATCCGGCAGTCTGACCGGAATAACATACAATATGAATCTCATCCTTTCCGTCATCATCAGTGGTACCTTCCAGGTGGGTGAGCAAATCAGAGGAGCCGACATTCACAGCGTTCTCAATGTGGCCCAGGACGAAATCAGCAGGTTTACGAATATCAATGATGTAGTTGGTACCAGCCGTATTCAGCGTTTTCACATGATCGGCCAACTTGATGGCAGGCATGGCTGTATTGGCATAGTCACCCCCATCCACCGACTCAAGGTACTCAACAAGCAGCTTTGCTTCGTTTACAGGATCTTCGTTATTACAGGATACTGCGAACATGGCAAGTGAAAGGATGGATAACATCCAGATTTTTGTGGTTTTCATGGTCTTTCTATTTGGTTAAGTTTAACATATATATTCCGTGTAAATTATTCACTAATTGAACCAGCCCGGGGGTAGTTTGTCATCCACAGTGATGGGGCCGGTGGCTTCCAGTTCCCACTCCAGCAGGTCAGACTTAAATAGATAGAGTTCCTTGTTGATCAGGGAATCACCCTCGTTGCGGATGTGACAGCTCGAGCCGCAGCCTGTTACGCCATCTTTGATGATCGTCCGCTCTGTCCACAATTGCAGGTTATGCGGGGTATTATAGTTGTAAGTGGGAAATGCTTCGAAATTCGCATACTCATCCACACCGTATTTCTCCCAGTTATCGGGAGCAGCCAGGGTCCTGCGAACCACGGCAAAATCGTACCCCGGTTTCAGATCTGGCAGGGGATTAACAGCAATCTTGAAATCCATGTATGCCGAAACCCTGGCGCCCTCCCCATGAATATGGCAACTTCCACAGTTGTTATATTCCTGTGAATGGCAAACTTGGCAGTTGAAGTCATCAAAGTGCTTGGAGTGATAACTGTTCGATGTCTCCAGATCCGAATGACAATCCTCACACTCAGGAAGTTCGCTATAGGCATAGCGCTGATCTACCGGCTGTCCATCCCCATGCAATTCATGGCCATCGTGACAACTGAGGCAGTCAAATCCCATCTTCTGGTGCAGATCAGGCTTGGTACCGGGTGCAACACCCAGGAAGGCATGCCCTCCCCTGGAGACGTGACAGGTGACACACACATTGAGCATGTGGGGTGTTTTATTGAAATTGTGCCCCTTGGACAATCCTCCGCCTCCCACAGCAGGACGCACCACGTGACAATTGCCGCATGTACCGTGACAATGGGCACAATTGTTGTTGTACCCCTCGATCTGGTGGGCAGGCAGCTGATCAAAGTCCTGGGGGCCACTCAATCCGCTTCTGATGGTCACTTTTCTTTTCTGACCTGTTCCGTGATGCAGGGATGTGCTAAAGTTATCAGTAATACCCTGATGGCAGGTGCCGCATTTATCCGCATAAAACAGTGATGGGTGTTTGATAAAATCACCCGAATGCGCCTCATCCTTCTCCCCCGTATCTCCATTCCCGTTATGACATCCTGTGCACCCTACAGCATAATGTCCCGATGTTTTATAGGCATCATATCCATCGCCTCCCATAAATACCCTGTCATAAGGTTCAAAGTGGGGAGCATCACCACCGCACCCGCCTACCGGAGCAGCAGTATCTGGGGAGTGAACAGCAACCAGCTTCTCATAATCGGTATGGCACCCTTCACAGGAGTTGGCTTTAATCTTTCCACTCTCCCGTCCCGGAATGGTATAATTGGTGCAACTGGCAAAGATCCAGGTCATCAACAGACAAACTCCAATCAACCCGAATACCCTTTTCATTGTTGCCATAACCCTGTTTTTTCGTTTTTTATGTTTGCTCCGGAGTGCGGCTTTGCACATTAACTTTCTGGGGGTAAAGATTGGGCATTTGGAGGATATCCCAAAGGAAAACAGGCTGCTGTTAATTCATTCACAAACTGATCTGCGACGGTTAATAGACTGATCCGAATCAATGTTTTTCATGATTGTTTTGTATATTGAACCCCAAACAGGATAGAGATGGAGAATGGGGTGCGTTTCACAGGTTGTACTATAAGCAATCACCAGTGCTTGTGTTATGAGAAACTGACCAAAGAGGAGCACGATTTTTTGAACGCCAACTCTGTATGGATCAAGTACAAGCGCGGAGAGATGATCTGCAAGCAGGGAAGTTTTGTATCCCATGTGATGTACATGGAGCATGGTCTGGCCAAGGTTTTTGTGGAGAGTGGCTCCAATGCCCTTGTTCTGAGGATCATTCCGGATGGAAATTTCCTGGGGCTTGCAGCTATTTCGGAGCAGCAGACCACTTTTCCCTATTCCGGGATGGCATATGTGGATTCTGAGATCAGGCAGGTGGATATTAAAGCATTCAGGCAACTCCTGAGGCAAAATACAGAATTCGCCACAGAGGTGATCAACATCATGAGTGCAAACAGTGTACAGCTTTACGGGCGCTTTTTCTGCCTCACCTACAAACAGGCATTCGGCCGCCTTGCCGATATCCTTCTCTGCCTCACAGACCGGGTCTTCAAAAACAGCGAATTCAACCTGCCGCTTACCAGGAAAGAGCTTGGTGAACTGGCTGGCATGAGCCCTGAAACTGTGATCCGGATGTTAAAGGAGTTCAGTGAGGACCGTGTGATCCGCATGGAAGGAAAATCTATCGAGGTACTCGATTACAACAAACTCAAACAGATTAGCGATACGGGATGAACCATCCTGTTGCCACTTACAATTAGAGGGTGTTCCGCCGTGGCGGAACACCCTCGTCTCTTGATGTTAAGAAATCCTTAGTTAAAGACAGTGCGTGATGCGGTCAGAAGGGCCTTTGTATATGCAGGATTGTGGATCCCGTGACTGGCATCCTCCTCCACCAGCAGGTAGTTCCACAATGCGCCCACCGAATCGGCCTGGTATGATACCTCCTCTATCGCGTGGCCATCGACATCCAGCATGCCTGCAGTGATTAATGCAGCCTTCAGATCGGTCAGTATTCCTACAATCTCTGTTTTTGCTCCATTGATATCAAAATCAGTGGCACCGGGATGACATGCCGTACACCCTTCGATTCCTGCAATCCAGGTATGACCACCTGTTCCTGTTCCGCCCTTGGGCATGTGACAGTAGACACAGTCTGACATGGATTCGTGTGCCATGGTGGTGGAAAGCTCCTGCCTGAATTCATATCCACCCAATCCGTTGATCAGGTTTGCCTGTGGTCCGTGGTGCGGACCATAGTGTGAATGGACATACACCATGGCAGCTCCGTCAGCATCATCAGCAGGGTTCGACCTGGACTGGTGGCAATGCATGCAGAGGTTGGACTCGGCGTTGGCAAACTCTACTTCATCGCCTCCGGCGATCAAAGTCACCGCCGTCATTTCGCGAATGGCCGAATTGGACTCATTCTCGAAATCAAGTGAATAGTGGAATCCGTGGCATGTTTTGCAGCGGATGGGCTGGGGCAAAGGGAAGCCTGCCGCCGTTGTATCAAGCCCTGTCCAGACAGTCTCCACAAATCCCTCATGGGAATGACATTTGGCACAATCATTTCTGCCTCCGGCATACTGCACAACCGTGGGTCCAAACGGGTATAAAGGTTTGCTCGTGGCATGGAGTGTAGTTTCATACTCTGCATAAACTGCATTTTTTACAGCAGAAGTATGACAGGTAAGACAAACCGCATTGCCTGCAACTCCGTTGGTCCCATCGGAACCATCAATACCATCAATACCATCAATGCCATCTTGTCCTGCAGGACCCTGCGGTCCTTCACAACTACCAAAAAACAGGGCAGCTGCAACGAGGATCGCAGAAGCACCGGATAAAGTAATCATTGATATCTTCTTTTTCATAGCTATGTAGTTTTTGGTAAATATACCGGAGCATGGTCTACTGTTCAACTTTTCACAGTAAACATGTATCGGATTTATGATTGCTACTTATTGGCAGTTTGATCGATATATATCGATTTTAGCCTTAAACAGATTGCGCACACAAATCCTCCGGCAGTAGTTCCTACCTCTTTTACTGTGAGTTACAAAAATATCAGAATGCATGTCAGGGTGTTGAAATTATTTCAACGTGATTATTCTAAAGAAATATTATGCTGGGAAACATCTGGTTTAATACCATCTCGGGGCCTGGCGACCCCATGTTACAATTGACTCTTCTAGCAGCAAGCTGCGAGGAACCTTTAGCTCTGCAAAGCAAATCATCGATCCATAGAATTCTTTTATTTGTGCTCACCTACCACGAAGCAGGGCTTCGAAAGCCGATTTGAAACACTTCCGCTGAACCTGTATCGGGGTTTCTTTTTTTTTATAGTTTTGCAACGTGATTTATGAGACCGACAGAACTTTTTTTATCTTGTCAGGTCTTTCTAAAGTAGTGCCTGAGAATAACGCTCTATTTGGCGTTTTCTTACAAAGAATAAGCAACTGATTTAACCTATGGATATAAAAGGAAAAAATTTCACCCGGTTCCTTGACAGGCAAGCAGCATACGACTCCCAGCACGATAACAAAGCTGAAGCGAAACAGCATGCCAAAGGCAAACTGACTGCCTGGGAAAGAATCGAGATCCTTTTTGATGAGGGTACTTTTGAAGAGATTGCCGCCTATGTAACGGCAGACCGGTCCAACACCAGTTTTGGTAAAGTAAAGCAGGCGTATGGTGATGGTGTGATCATAGGACATGGGCTGGTTCGTGGCCGCCTGGCCTTTGCATACGCCCAGGATTTTACTGTGATGGGCGGATCACTTGGCTCGGTGCATGCAGACAAAATCATGAAGATCCAGGACATGGCCTCCAAGATGGGCGCTCCCATGATTGGTTTGATTGACTCTGGAGGAGCCAGGATTCAGGAGGGAGTAGCCAGCCTTGCCGGTTACGCAGGAATCTTCTACAGAAATGTCCAGTCTTCGGGTGTAATCCCTCAAATCTCAGTCATCATGGGCCCCGCTGCAGGCGGAGCAGTCTATTCGCCCTCCATCACCGATTTTGTATTTATGACCAACCAGACCAGTTACATGTTCGTCACAGGTCCCAATGTGGTCAAAGAGGTGCTCAATGAAGAGGTCTCACTGAACGACCTGGGAGGTGCAGGTGTCCATTCCAAAAAGAGCGGTGTGGCTCACATGGTCTATGAAGATGAGGAGAATACACTAATGGGCGTAAGGCATCTTCTCTCCTACCTTCCTTCCAACAACATGGAGAATGCTCCTGAAATGGAGCTTTCCGAGGATGAGACCAATGAGATTGAAGAGAAGCTCAGGAACATTGTCCCCGATGATGCCAACAAGCCTTACGATGTGAAAGATGTGATCAGCCTGATCGTGGACAAGCGTTCATTCTATGAGATCTCTGAGAACTACGCCCAGAACATTGTTGTGGGCTTCGCAAGGCTGGATGGGAAGGTGATCGGGATTGTGGGCAACCAGCCCAAGGTTCTGGCAGGCACACTGGATATCAACTCATCCAATAAAGGGGCCAGGTTCATCCGGTTCTGCGATGCTTTTAACATTCCCCTGCTGATACTGGAGGATGTTCCGGGATTTCTTCCCGGTGTTGATCAGGAACATAACGGGATTATCCGTCACGGGGCGAAAATGCTCTATGCATTTGCAGATTCGACCGTTCCCAGGATCACAGTCATTCTCAGGAAATCTTATGGCGGAGCCTACTGTGTAATGAACAGCAAGAACCTGGGCGGGGACTTCAACTTCGCCTGGCCAACTGCAGAGATTGCTGTGATGGGACCGGAAGGGGCTGTGGCCATTATCTACCGAAAAGAGCTTGATGAAGCCGAAGACCCAATTGCCCTGAAAAAGGAGCTTGCAGCCAAATACCGCAGCGAAATTGCCAATCCTTATGTGGCCGATGAGCGTGGTTTCATCGATGAGGTCATCGATCCGGCCGAGACACGGCAAAAACTGATCCGTGCATACGAGGCACTGGAAACCAAATTTATGGATAACCCTGCCAGGAAACATGGCAACATTCCACTTTAATTTTCAACAATGAAGATTAAGAGTATACTTATAGCAAACAGGGGTGAGATTGCCCTTCGCATTATCCGTACTGCGAAAGAGATGGGCATCAGGTCCTATGTGATTAAAACCATCAAGGAGCCCAATGCCTGGTACCTCGAGGAGGCCGATGAGATCATCGATTTTTCAGAGGACCATGACGACATCATCCCGGAATTTCTGGACATCGAACGAATCATTCATCATGCCAAACAGCGTGGTGTAGACTCCATCCATCCCGGATATGGATTCCTGGCCGAGAACCCCGACTTCGCAAAACGTTGTGAAGAGGAGGGCATCATCTTTGTCGGTCCCTCCCATGATGCCATCTACCGGATGGGCAACAAAACCATCGCCAAAAAACTGGCCAAAGAGCACAATGTCCCGCTCCTGGGTGGAAGTGAAGGATCTGTGACCGATGCCAGAGAGGCAGCCACCATTGCCGGCGAAGTGGGTTACCCCGTCATTATAAAAGCGGCAGCAGGAGGCGGAGGCCGTGGAATGCGCGTTGTGGAAAAGGAGAAAGACATTGAAAGGATGTTTACCCTGGCCACCAATGAAGCGGCAAAAGCCTTTAATAATCCTGCGGTATTCATTGAGAAGTTTGTACGTGAACCAAGACACATTGAGTTCCAGATCCTTGCCGACCAGCACGGAAATGTGGTGCACCTTGGAGAGCGGGAGTGTTCGGTACAGCGCAAGCATCAGAAGTTGCTGGAGGAGTCACCCTCGCCCGCCCTGGATGACAAACTGCGGAAAAAGATGGGCGATGCAGCCATCCGCATTGCAAAATCGGTAAATTACTACTCCGCAGGTACCGTTGAATTCCTGCTGGATGATACAGGCTATTTCTCCTTTATGGAGATGAATACCCGGATCCAGGTGGAGCATCCGGTGACCGAGATGGTTACCGGTATCGATCTGATCGAGCAGATGATCAGGATTGCACAGGGTGAGAAACTGGCTTTCAAACAGGAGGATATCAAAATTGATGGCTGGGCCATCGAGTGGCGGATCAACGCCGAAGATGTTCAATCGGGATTCTCTCCAAGCCTGGGAACCATTGAGAAGATATCATGGCCCCAGGAGGAGCACATCAGGGTAGATACCGGTGTGAGGGATGGTTCGGTGATCACACCTTACTTCGATTCCATGATCGCCAAGCTTATTGTTCACGGCGAGAACCGCGAAAAAGCGCTGCAGCGATCAACCGTGGCCATCCGGAAATTCTGGATCAAGGGGACCAAGACCACCCTTGCATTTTGCAGGGCGGTGCTTCAGAACAAGAACTTCAGAAATGGAAAGTTCAACACCTCATTCATCGGCAAGGAGCTGAAGATCTTTTACCAGCATGAACCGGATGAGGAGATGCTGGCTGCCTTCTTTGCAACCTATGACTATGCCAGGGAGCTGAATGATTATGAAGACAAGCCACTCTACACAGAGAAAGGTAAAGAGATTGCTCCCTGGGTAATCAACAAACGTTTACGCTAAAGCCTGATCCAAACATGGCCCGAGAACCTAAGAAAAAGAGACCTTCCAAACTCATTGCCCTGAATTCATCCAATAAGGCCTATGAGTTCAAGAACCCCCTGGAGCGACGTATTAAATACCAGGGTAAAAGCGTGGACATCAGACTGCATGAGGATCCCAACGGCTTCTCCTACATCGTCTGGAAGAACAAAAAGTACATGCTCAATGTGATCGAGAAGAACCAGAACCGCTACACCGTGATGGTGAATGGCGTATGGCACTCATTCAGTGTTGAAACGCCCATCTCCCTGAAGCGAAGAAGGTTCCTGGAGCAGCAGGGTGAAACCTCATCCTCAGTGGCCATTGAGGCCCCCATGCCCGGGAAGATCATCGACATTATGGTGGAAGAGGGGGCAGAGGTTAAAGAGGGTGATCCCATCATCATTCTTGAAGCGATGAAGATGCAGAACGAGATCGCCAGTCATGTTACCGGGGTCGTGAAGTCGGTGGAAGTGAAAAAGAACGAATCGGTGATGAAGGACGATGTCCTTATCGAAATCGAGAAGGGCTGATCCATTCGATCCATTCAGCCATCCCCTCCCCGGTCTTAGCCGACAGCTCTATAAATTCCAGCGCAGGCTGAACGGCCATGGCATGTGCTCTGAACCTCTTCAACTCAAAATCCACATAGGGTAGCAGGTCTGTTTTATTGATTATGCAGAGATCTGCATGCAGGAACATGGTGGGGTATTTCTGCGGCTTGTCATCCCCTTCGGTCACACTGACAATCACGATCCGGCTCCGCTCTCCCAGTCTAAAGAGGGAGGGGCAGACCAGGTTACCCACGTTCTCAATAAACAGAAGGGATCCCTCTTCGGGCTCCAGTTTCCGCACCGCCTGGTGAATCATCTCTGCATCCAGATGGCACCCGCTTCCCGTATTCACCTGCACCACCGGCACACCTGTGCGGTCTATCCGCTCCGCATCATTCATGGACTGTTGATCTCCCTCGATCACCGCCACCTTCCGGGACCCCTTTAACTCCTCGATGGTCCGCTCCAGCAGGGTGGTCTTCCCCGAACCGGGAGAGCTCATCAGGTTGAGAGCCACGATGCCTTTGGCCTCAAAATAGCCACTGTTACGGCTGGCAGCCAGGTTGTTCCTGGCCAGAATATCCTCCTCCAGCACAATCCGTCTCTGGCCATGGTTGTGGTTGTGGTCGTGAGGATGATCGTGGGATTGTTGGTGGTCGTGAGGATGATCGTGGCTATGGTCATGGCCGTGAGCATGGGTATGATCGTGATGGTGGTTGGCTTCCACTTCACCCGGTTTTGAAATCTTTACCTGGCTCCCATCCTGGCCGCATCCGCATGTGTCACACATAGCTGCGCTTCTAGATAAACACTCACCTGTTCCTGTGATGGGCGCCAATGGCCAGCTGTCCCACCGCAATTCCCTGGTCATTTACCGGGATTCTTTCGGGAAGATACACCCGAAATTGCTCATTGTCCAGTTTTCGCATCACTTTCTTCACCAGGTAGCGGTTCTGGAAGCATCCCCCACCCAGAACAACCCTGTCCAGACCGGTTGTGCTCCTGATCTCCAGCGCCAGCTCCGTCATCAGGTTCACCAGGGCATGGTGGAACCTTGCCGCGATCCGTCCGGTAGAGACTCCGGCTGCCACATCCTCCACAATCTGGCGGATCATCGGTCCGAACAGCACCTCTCCCCCCTCCACCTCAACCCTGTATGATCCCTGCTCAGTGTGATCAATGGCCGATTCGAGCAGCATGGGCGCCTCGGCCTGGTAGGTGGCTCGGTAATTCAGACCGGTGATGGCGGCCACTGCATCAAAAAGCCTTCCTGCGCTGGAGGCGAGCGGTGTATTGATCCCCTTCTCAATCAGGGAAATAATTGAGGCGCGCTCCTTTTCGGGAATAACTCCAATCAGCGGGATCTTCAGCTGGTGCAAATCGCTTCCAAAGAATTTGTAGAGGTAGGAGACGGCCATGCGCCAGGGCTCCTGAACCGCTTTGTCTCCCCCGGGCAGGGGCATGTACTCAAAATGGCAGAGCCTTTCAAATCCACCGTAATCAGCCCTCAACACCTCCGCTCCCCAGGTATGGCCATCGGTTCCCAGCCCGGTGCCGTCAAAACTGAATCCGATCACCTCCCCCTCCAGTCCGGCACTCAACATGCCTGCAGCAATATGTGCATGGTGGTGCTGAACCTCCAGGTGCATGATCCCATGCTCCCCGGCCAGCTGACGGGCAAACCTGGAAGAGAGGTAGTCGGGATGCAGGTCGCTAACCACCAGTTGGGGGGTAAAGCGAAAAAGGCGGCAGTATCTCTGGTAGCTCTCCATGTAGAATTCATAGGTGGCCAGGCTCTTCAGATCACCTGTATACTGGCTCATCAGGGCATTGCCTTCTTTCCCCATACAAAACGAGCCGGTCAGTTCGGCACCACATCCCAGGATCCCCTCCAGCTCCAGTCCGGTTCTGATGGGTGAAGGGACATATCCCCTGGCCCGTCTGATCACCACGGGCCTCCTCTCTACCACTGCGGTCACCGAATCATCCACCCTGTTGTGAATTTCGCGGTTATAACTCACAATCCCGTCCACATGGCCGGAAAACTTCACCTCAACCGACTCATTGGAGATCAGGATGGGCTCTTCCGATATATTTCCACTGGTCATCACCAGGGCAGGTGTCTCCAGTTTCTCAAACAACAGGTAGTGGAAGGGCATGTATGGCAGCATGATACCAAGTGTGGAGAGGCCATCAGCAATACCTGCCGTAATCTCCCGGTGCCTCTCCAGCAACACAATGGGCCTGCGCCACGAGGTGAGCAGATCATCCTCCCTCTGGCTTATGGTCACATACCCACGTGCTTCCTGTATGTTCTTAAACATCAGCGCAAGGGGCCTCCCGTCCCGCTGCTTCAAGGCCCTTAACTTCCTGACCCCCTCACCGCTAAAGGCATCACACACCAGGTGAAATCCACCGGTTCCCTTAATGGCCAGTAAGCCACCCCCGGGGATCGATTCCTTCAACCATTGAAGGATCTCACTTAACTCCTCAGATACCATACCCCCGGCCTCCAGCCGGTAGAGTGGTCCGCAATGGTTACAGGCCACCGGCTCGGCATGGAACCTGCGGTCGTTCATGTTGTTGTATTCGGCCTCACACCTGGGACACATGTGAAATGGCTCCATGGTGGTGTTGCCGCGGTCATAAGGCAGATCGCGGATAATGGTAAAACGCGGGCCACAGTGGGTGCAGTTGATCAGCGGGTAGTCGATCCTGTGGGGTTGCCCGTCGAGATCCTCCAGGCATGCATCACAGACAGCGATATCGGGGCTGATCTCTGTGATCCGGCTGGAGAGATCACCGCTCTTCTCTATCTCAAATGAAGAGAATACCTCTCTTTGGATCTCCATGACAGCAATATCCTCAATGGAGGAGGCCAGGGGGGCATTCTCCCGTATCGCCTCCCTGAACTGTTCAGTTTTCTCCGCCGACCCGTTCACCTTTATCACCACCCCGTCATTGCGGTTCTCCACACACCCCTTAAGGCCATGCTCCCTTGCCAGCCTGTAGATAAAAGGCCTGAATCCAACCCCCTGAACCAGCCCTTTGATCAGGATCCTGTATGTGGACGCTTTCATCTGTTTAAAACTTTCAATTTCATACCAATTTACGAATAAACGTTCGTTGACCCGCATGGTTATTTGGCATATATTTACTTAAAAAGGAGGCCTCTATGTGTCTGGCGGTACCGGGGAAGATCATCTCCATCGATGAAAGCAATCCGGAACTACGTATGGCAAAGGTCCGGTTTGGAGCCGCCACCCGTGATATATCGATCCAGTGGATCGACGATGCAAAGGTGGGAGACTATGTAATGGCCCATGTGGGGACCGCCCTGAGCAAGGTAGATGAAGAGGATGCCCTCTTTACCCTGGATGCACTTCGAAAAATGGGCGAAATCGACTGATTTGAAACATATTGACGAATACAGGAGTCCGGAGCTGGCGGACATCCTGGTCAACAGGATCAGCCACCTGGTGACAAGGGAGTGGACCCTGATGGAGGTGTGTGGCGGGCAGACCCACGCCATCATGAAGTACAACCTCCCGGAGCTCCTGCCGGCAGAGATCACACTGATCCACGGACCGGGCTGTCCGGTCTGTGTCACCCCGGTGGAGCTAATCGACAAGGCCATCGCCCTGGGGGAGATGCCGGGTGTGATCCTGGCTTCATTTGGTGATATGATGCGGGTTCCGGGTTCTCACTCCGATCTCCTGACAGCCAAAGCCAGGGGTGGGGATATCCGGATGGTCTACTCGCCCCTGGATCTGCTCGAACTGGCCCGAAAACACCCGGAGAGGGAGGTGGTCTTTTTTGCAGTTGGATTTGAAACGACGGCCCCGGCGGTGGCCATGGCAGTAAAAGAGGCATCCCGGCAAAACCTGGAAAACTTTTCAGTGCTGGTATCACATGTCCTGGTACCACCTGCCATGGAGGCACTGCTTTCATCGGGGGAGAACAGGATTGACGCATTCCTTGCTGCCGGACATGTCTGCACCATCATGGGCATCAGTGAATATATGCCCATGGCCCGCAAATTCAAGATTCCCATTGTGGTTACGGGATTTGAGCCTGTGGACATCCTCTACGGAATCTATATGGCCCTTGAAATGCTTGAACAGGGACGCACAGGCGTGGAAAACGCCTACTCCAGATCCGTTAAAGAGGATGGAAACCTCTCCGCCCAAAAGCTTCTGCAAGAGGTGTTTATCGCCACAAACCGAACATGGCGGGGAATCGGAGAGATCCCGCTAAGTGGTTTTCGGTTCACCGAAAAATACAGGAGCTTTGATGCCTCTCAGCGGTTCGACCTGGAGGAGATCAACTCCGTGGAGCCGGATCTCTGCATGGCAGGGCTCATACTCACCGGAAGGAAGAGACCTTCGCAGTGCACCGCTTTCGCAACAACATGTACACCAGAGAAGCCGCTGGGAGCACCCATGGTATCCCCGGAGGGTGCATGTGCCGCATACTACAGATACAACAGGAATGGATGATCAGGAGAGACAGAGCATGAAGTGTCCCATCCCCCCATCGGATTATGACCGGATTCTTCTGGCACACGGGGGGGGCGGAAAGCTGACCCACCAGCTTATCGGGAAGATGTTTTATACCGTACTGGGGAACGAGATCCTGGAGGCTGGTCATGATGGAGCCATCCTGCCGGCCATGGATGGAGAGTTGGCCTTCACCACCGATTCATTTGTTGTGGACCCGATCTTCTTCCCGGGAGGAGACATCGGGGAGCTGGCCGTTAACGGGACAGTCAATGACCTGGTCTGCTGTGGGGCCGAACCGCTCTATATCTCCCTGGCCTTTATCCTGGAGGAGGGGTTTCTGATGGAAGAGCTCTGGAGAATCGTCCAGTCCGTCGGAGTGGCAGCCAATAAAGCGGGAGTCACCATTGCCACAGGCGATACCAAGGTGGTGGAAAAGGGAAAAGGAGACCGCATCTATATCAATACAACAGGAATAGGCAGGATCATGCCGGGGCTGGAGGTTTCACCGGCAAGATGCAGTGATGGAGATGTGGTGCTTATTAACGGATCTGTGGGCGATCACGGGATCGCCATAATGTCTGCACGCAATGGAGTGGAGCTTCAAACGCCGGTGAAGAGCGATACCGTTGCCCTGAATGAGATGATGATGGAGCTGTTCCGTAACGGACCGGAGCTCCATGTCATGAGGGATCCCACCAGGGGAGGTGTGGCCAGTGCCCTGAATGAGATCTGCCTCTCTTCCCACACAGGCATCACCCTGTTTGAATCAGAAATCCCTGTAAATGAGAGTGTACGTGGTGCATGCGAGATCATGGGATTTGATCCGCTCTACATTGCCAACGAAGGGAAGATCCTGGTCATCCTGCCTGAAAAGGAGGCCGACAGGGCACTCTCTCTCATGCGGTCGCACCCCACAGGAACAAAGAGCAGGGTCATCGGGAGGGTCGCCTCGTCGCATCCGGGATTGCTGCAGATGGAGACCATCCTCGGCACCACCCGGATCATCGATATGATCTCAGGGGAGCAGCTGCCCCGGATCTGTTAACAGACCACACATCAGAATGAAAAAAAAAACGGTGATACTGGGACTGGGGAACATCCTGATGGGGGATGAGGGGATCGGTGTGAGGGCGGTTGAATATATGCAGGAGAAGCGCTGGTCCGACAATGTATCCCTGCTGGATGGAGGTACAGGTGGTTTTCACCTGCTGCCGCTCTTCGGGGAGCATGACCGGATTGTGATGATTGATGCCACTATCGGGGGTAAGGTCCCCGGAGAGATCAAGGTGTTGAAGCCCCGTTTCGCATCCGATTTTCCCAGATCACTCACTTCACATGATATCGGCCTCAGGGACCTGATCCAGTCGGCCGAACTCATCGGGAGACTTCCAGAGATCACCCTGGTAACCATCAATATCGGGAGGTGCAATTCGGTAGAGATCGGGATCTCCCCGGAGCTTATCCAAAAACTACCTGAGATCCATCAGACGGTGCAAACCCTTCTACTCGATCAGTAGGGATTTTACCTGCATCTCCCTGCCCTGCAATACCTGTGTATTGAGCGTCCTGCAGCGGGGACACTGACTGAGGTACTGCTCCGGCGTAAAGAGCTCCCCACACCCCAGGCACTTGGAGCGTGCCTCAATCCTGTTGATCTTTATCCTGGCAGTCTCAAGCAGGGTCTCCTTCACAGCCACCTCCAGCGCAAAGTTCAAGGCCGGGATCTCAACACCTGAAATGGTTCCAATGTCAAGCTCCACCTCAATGATCTTTTGAGCCTGCTGCTGCCGGGCCTGCCCGGTGGCCAGGTCGATAATACCCAATGCTATGGACATCTCATGCATAAGTAAAAGAGAAGCTATATGGCAAATTACAGAAATATTCTCGATATTGCAGGTAACTAGTCCCTTCCTTACATCATTGTATGAGAGGCACAGAGGTTGTAACCATCATTACCAGGAACCGCAAAATGCGGGAGCTCCTGAAGTTTACCGACAGGGTGGCTGCATCGGATTCATCGATCCTGCTGATTGGCGAAACAGGTGTCGGAAAGGAGATTTTCGCCGATTACATCCACCGCATCAGTCCACGCAGTCAGGGAACCAGCGTTAAGATCGGTCTCTCAGCCATGCCTCCTGACCTGATGGCCAGTGAACTTTTCGGGCATGAAAAGGGGGCTTTTACCAGTGCAGGCGAAACCAAGCCCGGACTATTTGAAGTGGCCAGCGGGGGTACTGTTTTTCTCGATGATATCGACGATGTACCGCTTGAGATCCAGACCAAACTGCTCAGGGTACTCGAGTCCGGCGAACTAACCCACATTGGTGGCACCACCCCCACCCCCATTGACATCAGGTTAATATCTGCCTCAAAGGTGGATCTGAAACAGATGGTTAAAGCACAAATGTTTCGCTCGGACCTGTATTTCCGGATCAATGTTGTAACCATTGAGATCCCGCCCCTGAGGGAGCACATGGATGATCTCCCTTTGCTGATCGATCATTTCATCAGGCATTATGCTCCCAACCGGCAGTTGACCATCTCACCCGAAGCACTCTCTCACCTGATGATCTATCACTGGCCCGGCAACATCAGGGAGCTGAGAAATGTGGTACACAGGGCCACGCTATTTGCCCGGGATGTGATTAAAGTAGAAGATATTCCACCCGAGATCAGAACCAGCAAACCTGTGGAGCAGATTCTCAGTGCATGTTCAGCATGCTTCACCGACAAAGGGATGGAGTTCAGCAAGATCATGGCCTGCCTGGAGAGCAAACTCATCAGCGAAGCGCTCAAACGCTCCGGTGGAAACCAGAGCCATGCAGCCAAAATGCTGAACCTGAGCCTCTCCACCTTCCGGGATAAGATGAAGAAAACAGAGAGATAAAAAACTTCACCTGGTTGCGGAAATCCGCAACTAAATGACGGGGTTCCGCATTTCACTGACCTGCCCAATCTGAACATACAAATCCTGACGCATTCTAAACGTCAAACAATCAGCACCCTATAAAACACACTTCTGTCAAAGGGTACTTTTTAGAGATACTGGCACCGCTATTGCTGGCTGATCCATAAAACAGCCTGCATATGACACCAGTTGCATCCAATACCTACCGGTTTTCCTGCAAGGTGGTTGAGGTCATCTTCAAGGATGGAAAAAGAGTCATCAAAGCGATAACCAATCCCGGTTCCCTGATCATCGAGGCCCATGACGATGGTAAGGTACAGTTGGGAGAGAGGATCAAAATCACAGGCACATTGAAAATTGAGGCGGTGGAACCCGAGTGTCCCCCTGAGAAGAAATAGCAACAATCTTTTAAAACCGATGTGATGAGTCAAAAACAGAAAACAGTGTATGAGGAGATCCGGGAGAAGGGCTACTCCCGCCGGGATTTCATGAAGTTTTGCGGAGCCATGGCGGCCATGCTGGGACTGGAAGCATCGGGGGTTGCCCGGGTAGCCAGGGCCCTTGAAACGAGGTCCCGCATACCCGTTCTATGGATGCACTTTCAGGAATGCACCTGCTGCAGTGAATCATTCATCCGCTCCTCTCACCCCATTGTGGCTGATATCCTTCTGAACAGAATATCACTGGAGTATACCGAAACAATAATGGCAGCTGCCGGTCACCAGGCTGAGAAGTCGCTTCATGACACCATGAGCAACCATCATGGGGAGTACCTGTTGATGGTTGAGGGATCCATACCCACAAAGAACCCTGGTTACTGCACCATCGGGGGGAGAAGTGCCGAAGATATCCTTCATGAGGTGGCAGAGGGTGCAAAGGCGGTGATTGCCTGGGGAAATTGTGCTTCCGCAGGTTGCGTTCAGGCTGCCAGCCCCAATCCAACCGGGGCAAAACCGATTCACAAGATAATCAGGGGCAAACCGATTATTAATGTCCAGGGATGCCCGCCCATTGCCGAGGTCATGGCGGGTGTGGTGGTCCATATCCTCACCTTTGACAGGATCCCGCAACTGGATGCCCTGAGGCGACCCAAAGCCTTCTATTCCACCAGGGTGCACGACACCTGCTACCGGCGGCCCAATTACGATGCAGGGCTCTTTGTCGAATCGTTTGATGACGACAATGCCCGAAAGGGATACTGTCTCTACAAGATGGGCTGCAGAGGTCCAAATACATACAATGCCTGCGGAGTAATCAGGTGGAACAATGGTGTGAGTTTCCCGATACAGTCGGGGCATCCATGCATCGGTTGCTCCGAGGCCAATTTCTGGGACAGCGATCCATTCTACAGCCACCTGCCCGGATTCAAGGGATTCGGAATCGAAAAGACGGCCGACAAAATTGGGCTCGGACTGGGAATAGCCACTGCCGCGGGGATCGGGGCGCATATGATATCTACCAATATCCAGAAACGGAGGGAGATCAGGATGGGTGACGCAGAAAAGAGCTCTTAATCACAAAATCAAACCACTATGGCACAAAGAGTAGTTGTTGATCCTGTCACAAGAATAGAGGGCCACCTGAGGGTGGAGGCCGAGATTCAGAATGGAATCATTGTAGATGCTTTCAGCTCCGGGACCATGGTACGGGGCATTGAGATTATTCTGAAGGGCCGTGATCCGCGCGATGCCTGGGCATTTACAGAACGTGTCTGTGGTGTCTGCACCACCGTACATGCCCTGGCATCCGTCCGCTCCGTTGAAAACGCACTGGGCATTGTCATTCCCCAGAATGCCGAGCTTGTAAGGAACCTGATGTTTGCAGCCCAGTATATGCAGGACCATGTGGTTCACTTCTACCATTTGCATGCACTTGACTGGGCAGATGTGGTTTCTGCCCTGAGCGCCGACCCAAAAGCCACCTCGGAGCTGGCACAGAGCATTTCAAACTGGCCACTGAGTTCACCGGGATATTTCTCCGACCTGAAGAAAAAACTTACAGGCTTTGTGGAGAGCGGTCAGCTGGGCATATTTGCCAATGGCTACTGGGGACACAAAGCCTATAAGCTGCCACCGGAGGTAAACCTGATCGGAGTGGCCCACTACCTTGAAGCCCTTGAATGGCAGAAAGAGATCATAAAGATCCATACCATTTTCGGCGGGAAGAACCCGCACCCGAACTACCTTGTGGGCGGTGTTCCCTGCTCCTTCAACCTGGATAACAGCAATGCCATCAATGCCGAAAGGCTGGCAATGGTTGGTAAGCTGCTTGCAGATGCAAAAACCTTTATAGAGCAGGTATATATTCCCGACCTGATGGCAATTGCCTCATTCTACAAGGATTGGGGTGCTATCGGGGGCGGGCTCTCCAATTACATGACTTTTGGGGATCTTCCCACAAACGGATTTGCTGATGTGGATGCCTTCAAGTTTCCCGGGGGGATCATTCTTGACCGCAATCTTTCAGAGGTGGTTCCCATAGATACTTCAGATCCGGAGCAGATCCAGGAGCAGATTGCACGCTCCTACTATACCTATGAGGGAGGGGATGCCAAACATCCCTGGGAGGGACAAACCAACCTGAATTATACAGGACCTGAGCCCCCCTATGACTATCTCAATGTGGATGAGAAATACAGTTGGTTAAAGACGCCACGCTGGAAGGGCAAGGCTATGGAGGTCGGGCCGCTGGCACGGATGCTTGTGGGCTATGCTTCCGGCAGAACCGAATTCAGGGAGGTCATCCACATGGCACTAAACAAACTGGAGGTGCCTGTCGAGGCACTCTTCTCAACATTGGGACGAACTGCAGCCAGGGGACTGGAAACACTGCTTGTATCGGGCTGGGCCCTGGAGTTCTTTGACTCGTTGCTGGCAAACCTGAAGAACGGGGACAGCCGCACCTTTAACAATGCGTTGTGGGAACCTGAGTCCTGGCCCCGCAATGCAAAGGGAGTGGGACTCTCTGAGGCACCCCGGGGTGCCCTGTCTCACTGGATTGTGATCCGCGACGGCCGCATCGATAACTACCAGATGGTGGTGCCAAGCACATGGAATGCCTCTCCCCGCGATGCGGCTGGTCAGCGCTCAGCCTATGAGGAGTCACTGATCGGAACACCCGTGGCCGATCCCGAAAAACCGCTTGAGATCCTGCGGACCATCCACTCTTTCGATCCGTGTATTGCGTGTGCGGTACACCTCTATGATGAAAAAGGAACCTACGTTCACCAGGTAAAGACATTCTGATATGCCAACCAGACGCAGGGGGATCACCCCCAGGAAAACAGACCTCAGGGAGGTTTACGTATGGGAGCTTCCCGTGAGGGTATACCACTGGGTGAATGCCATCTGCATCTTCATACTGTGCCTGACCGGTTACCTGATCGGTGATCCGCTGGTACTGGGAGGACACCTGGAGGCTTCCGGAAGCTTTTTTTTCGGGAAGATCAGGTTTATTCACTTCCTCTTCTCATTCCTCTTCTTTTTCAACTACATCATGAGAACCTACTGGGCATTTGTGGGGAACAAATACTCCAGGTGGCACAACTACATTCCATACAAAAAGAGCCAGTGGAGAGAGTTCTTTGCCGTTTTGCGTGTGGACATTTTCCAGGTCAGGCACCAGAATATCGAATCGATCGGCCACAACTCCCTGGCAAGTTTCACCTACCTGATCGTATTCCTGCTCTTTTTGATGCAGTCACTCACGGGATTCGGCATGTATGCAGCCATGAGCGACAGCTGGTTCCCCAAACTGTTTGCATGGATCGTACCTCTGCTGGGGGGTGATGAGATGACAAGGCACATCCATCACATCCTGATGTGGATCTTTATCATTTTTACCATGATCCATATCCACCTCTGTTTTTACCATGACTGGGTGGAGCGCAGGGGGGTCACCTCCTCCATGATCGGGGGATGGAAGTTTATCGAAAAGGAGAACCTGGAGAAGGAGTCTGAGAGCTGAACCCAAGTTTTGTCAGCGGGGTATAAACAGGGCCATCGCTTTTTAACTCGCTCCGGTAGAAGACCAGGCTCTCCACAGAGAGCTCCTCTTTGAAATTGTCTTTCATCTTCTCTATGATCTGATAGAACTCCTGAAGCTCCCTCATGCTTCGGACCCTTCCCAGGGTCAGGTGTGCCCTGAAAGGTTGCTCCTCAGGTGGAATCCCGACACGCTCCAGTGCACTGTCCACATCAATCTTCAAATTGTGAAACAGGGATGATTCTTCAAACCCAACCCAGACCACCCTCGGTCTCTTGCGGGGACCAAAACTCCCCACCCGGTCAAATTTCAGCTTTGTAACAGGTGGCAACTTAACGTGCTCCCTCAATGAATTACCGATCGCTTCCACATCCCGCTCTTCAGTGTCACCAAGGAACCTGAGGGTTACATGAAACCGCGACCGATCCACCCAGCTGATCCGCTCTCCCTTAAGAGAATCGATCAATTCAGCTCTCGCCTTTAGAAACCTGCTGCCAACTTTAACCGGAAGCGCTACAAATGTTCTGAAGTTTTCCATAAATTAGTATCTGTAAATGTACCTAAACTGACAGTTATGAAAAAGTTTGCCGTTGTTTTGTCGGGCTGCGGAGTATTCGACGGAGCCGAAATTCATGAAGCCACCCTGAGCCTGCTCTCCATCGCAAGAGCAGGCGGATCCTACCACCTGTTTGCCCCCGATGTGAAACAGCACCATGTAATCAACCACCTCACCGGTGATGAGATGGATGAGGAGAGGAATGTACTGGTTGAATCGGCACGCATTGCCCGCGGAAGCATCAGCGATCTGAAAGCATTCAATCCCGACGGGTTTGACGGACTCCTGTTCCCCGGCGGATTCGGAGCTGCAAAGAACCTCTCACGCTGGGCATTCGAAGGGGCCGACGCCACCATCCTTCCGGAGGTGGAGGATGCCATCACCGGCATGGTACAGCAGAAAAAGCCGGTGGGGGCCCTCTGCATCAGTCCGGTGATCCTGGCCAAAGTCCTGGGTGATGTAAAGGTCACCATCGGGGACGATGAGGGCACAGCCGCAGCCATTGAATCGGCCGGAGCCACCCATCTGCTCACCACCCATGGAGAGGTGGTTGTTGATGAGACCCTCGCGGTGGTCACCACACCATGTTATATGCTGGATGCCACCATCGACCAGATCGCAGAAGGTACTGAGAATGTGGTGAAAGCCATGCTCAAACTGATGGAGTGATGAAACTGACCTATGGTCAGGTGTAACAATATGGGCTCAACTTCGTTTAACTATGAAGCAGAAGCCCCTGTTAATGGAACGGTTTTTGATTAGCACTAAACCAATGCAACATCTTAAGCACATATTCCTGATCATTGCACTCCCCTTCCTGGTTATGCAGGCAAAGGCGAAGGTGCCGGATACCGACAGCATCATTGTAGCCAGGGGGATTATCCAGGAGGGCGATACCATCCCTGTTTTTATGTTGGAAGAGGTCCGCGTCTATAACCGGGCCGATTTTAATTACCTCTACATAAAAAGACGAGACAGGCGGCTGGTGAGGAATGTGAAAAAGGCCTATCCCTACTCGAAGCTGGCCGGGTATGAACTGCGAAAGCTTGATCAGCAGCTGGCTTCGATGGAAAACGAAAAGGAGAGAGAGGCGTATGTAGATAAGGCTGAGAAGGAGATCATGGACAAGTTTGAACAAGAGGTAAAACGCCTTACCGTAACCCAGGGGATCATCCTGGTTAAGCTGATCGACCGGGAGACAGGCCACACCTCCTACGAGGTGATCAAGGATCTGAAGGGGGGCATCACCGCATTTTTCTGGCAGGGAATTGCCCGCTTTTTCGGCAACAACCTGAAGGCCGAATATGATCCCGACGGGGAGGACCTTCTTATCGAAGACATTGTACAGGGTATCGAAGCGGGATTCATCTGAACAATCAATCTCTCTTTTTGTTTCTACAAAACATGACAGATCCCAGGAACAGACAGTACACAAACGGGGAGATTACCGTATTCTGGACCCCTTCAAAGTGCATTCATGCAACCACCTGCTTCCGTGAATTGATCGAAGTGTTTAATCCGGGCAGAAGACCATGGGTGGAGATGAAGGGAGCCTCAACCAGGAGGATCTCAGAGGTGGTCGACAGGTGCCCCACGCAGGCCCTGGAGTGGAAAGAGAACAGTGCGCTGACCAAAGCTGAGAAGCTGGCACAGCACAAGACTCCCGGCTCAGAAGAGAATCCACAGACACTCTCCGAATCCGGAAGAAAGAGAGGTGATAAACCTGCCAGTGTCAGGATCATGAAAGACGGACCCATCGTGGTGGAGGGCAATTTCTCGATTGTGGATTCCGATGATAACCCATTAAAACCTGCAAAGATGACCTCTTTTTGCAGGTGTGGCCACTCCCTGAACATGCCCTATTGTGATGGCCGGCACCGGAAGATAGGCTTTACTGATGAACCCTCCTGACCATGGAAAACAGCAATGCACGCTTTAAGGTATTCACAGGAGGCCCGCTGGAGGTCACCGGCCATTTTCGCCTGGTCGACACCGGGGGCAGGATCATTGAAAACAGAGGAGCTGTTTTCCTCTGCAGGTGCGGCAACTCCTCCAATAAACCCTTCTGCGACGGCAGCCACAAAGGCAACGGGTTTTCAGAGTGATGTCGCCCGATTTCTATTATCTTTGAGGCATGTCGCCCATCAAGATAGATTCAGAGATTGGAACCCTCCAGGGGGTGATCCTTCACCCGCCCGGACCGGAGGTGGAGAACATGACCCCGAAAAATGCCGAACGGGCACTATACAGTGACATCCTCAACCTTTCAGTGGCCAGAAGAGAGTACAACCAGCTGGAGTGCCTGCTTCAGAAGCTGGTCCCCTCCTACCGTGTGATGGATCTGCTGAAGGAGATACTGCGCTCCACCGGGATCAGGGAGCAGCTGATCAAAAAGGCCTGCTACAATGAGGGACATCCTGAACTGATCGACAAACTTCTTGACATTAACGAGAAACAGCTTGCAAAACAGCTGATCCAGGGAGTCCCCCTGGAACGGACCACACTGACCGGTTACCTTAGCAATGAGCACTTTTCGTTGCGCCCGCTGCACAACTTCTTCTTTACCCGTGATGCATCGGTGGTCATGGGTGACAGGGTGCTGATCGCCCCGATGGCCAACCGGGTAAGGGACAGGGAGGCGATGATCATGCAGGCCATCTTTGAGAACCATCCCATGTTCAAAGCAAAAACCATCAATCCGGCCGAAGAGTTCAAAGGGAAGAAATCGTTCTCCATAGAGGGTGGAGACCTGATCATTGCATCGAAAAACGTCACGCTGGTTGGCCTTGGTCCCCGTACCACATCAGCAGGGATCGATTACCTGGTTAAAATGCTCTCGGCACGGGAAGAGAAACAACATCTCCTGGTACAGGAGCTGCCCTCCTCACCAGAGTCCTTTATTCACCTGGACATGGTCTTCACGCTGCTTGACCGGGACACCTGTATGGTATTTGAACCGCTGATCCTGAAATCCAACAAATACCAGACCATCCAGATCGATATGGAAAACGGGAAGGTGGTCTCTATCCGGAATGTAGAGAATCTGGTCACTGCCCTTGCCTCCCTGGGCATGGAACTTCAGCCCTCCTACTGCGGCGGAAAGAATGATACCATGATCCAGGAGCGTGAGCAATGGCACAGCGGGGCCAATTTTTTTGCCCTCGGTCCGGGAAAACTGATCGGTTACAACCGGAACATCCATACCCTGGAGAACCTGAGCCAGTCGGGGTTCGAGGTTATCAAAGCCAGGGATGTGACCGACGGAAAGGCCGATCTATCCGACTATAACAAATATGTTCTGACCATCGACGGGGCAGAGCTCTCCAGGGGGGGAGGCGGAGTCAGATGCATGACGATGCCATTTAAGAGGGAGATAGTGGAATAGTTTTTTATACTTTTATGACAAACGGACAAGCGATGAGAAAATTTGTGTGGACCATGATCCTCTTTACTGCCCTGCCGGTGTACGGACAGCAGAACTATGCAAGCATTTCATTCGGGGTGAGCAAGCCCCTTGGTGATTATGGATTAACGGGCGACCTGGCTTCGAATGGTTATGCCCGGACCGGTGGGGCCATCAAGTTCGATGCCGCCTATTTCCCCGGATCATACCTGGGTATCGGTGGCTCGTTCTCCTTTGGTTCGAACTACGCCATCCGCGATTCACTGCTCCAGGATATGTTCGCATACGTGCTGGAGAATGCATCCTCCATCGACATTCCGCCCGATGCCAATATCACATACGGAACAGGGTTCTGGAACTACATCAACCTTTTCATAGGTCCCCATTACACGGTCCGTGCTTCCCAAAGGCTCTATTTCGATATAAGGATCCTGGCAGGAATAAGTGTGCTCCGTCCACCCGACCGGGAACTTCTGGTCACATTTGACGGAACGGAGATTCACTCCGCAGCAAGCCACAACAAACTTACCTTTGGATTTACAGCCGGGGGTGGACTCAGGTACAAACTGAACGAGGGGCTGGCCCTGAAGCTGGGTATTGATATGGTACAGGCTCCATCCAGGTTTGAATACAACTTCGACCTTTTCGACCAGGTGGCCGGTGATATACCTGCCATCTCCTCCGATTTTTGGCTGACCGCCCTTGAGATTTCGGTGGGTATGGCCTATGCATTTTAGCCCTGGTGTCATAACACTATAGGCTGATCAAACACCCTTTGGGCACATTAATGGGTAGATATTACAGCCTAAAGGATGTCCCGGGAAGCACTTCTCCAGTATATATGGAAAAACAGGATCATGGACCGCCATCCACTGGTCACCACCTGTGGAAAGCAGCTGACCATTCTCTCAGCGGGTGATCAGAATGTCGATGCAGGGCCCGATTTTTTCAATGCGAAAATCACAATCGGAACCATCACCTGGTCAGGAAATGTGGAGGTCCATAACCGGGCCTCGGACTGGGACCGTCACGGGCACCATCTCGACCCCGCCTATGACAATGTGATTCTGCACGTGGTGGCAAAAGAGGAGAGGAGCGTTTTCAACAGCCATGGCAGGAAGATCCAAACCCTGGTATTCGAATACCCACTCCCCCTGTTCAACGTTTACAGAACCCTTCAACTGGAGGAGTCATGGCTGCCGTGTCACTCCTATATTCATCAAACT
Source organism: Bacteroidota bacterium (assembly GCA_039714775.1). Taxonomy (GTDB): domain Bacteria; phylum Bacteroidota; class Bacteroidia; order Bacteroidales. The sequence continues at coordinate 26,694 of JBDLIQ010000002.1, read as the reverse complement.
CCCAAAACCGTCATCCGGCATTGGCTCACCATACTCCAGGGAGAGCGTCTCCGGCAGAAAACCCTTATAACAGAGCATCTCATTGACCGGCACGGGTTAAGCTGGGATGCATCGCTATACAGGATCCTCGCCTCAGGATTCGGTCTGCCAATCAACAGCCTCCCCTTCGAAATGACCACAGCAGCCACTCCTTACGAATTGCTGCTTCGCTACAGGGACAACCCCGATGACCTGGAAGCGATCCTTTTCGGGAGGGCAGGTTTTCTCCAGCGGCAAAGCGGTAGTGGCCCCTATAGATCCGGGTTATGCAGGAGGTACAGGGAGTATGCCGCAAATCTTCCGGGAGAGGATGTCAGCCGCCACCTGTGGAAATTCCTCAGGTTGCGCCCTGCCTCCTTCCCCACCCTTAGGATTGCTCAGTTTGCATCCCTGGTCCATCTTCGCTTTCCCCTGCTGGATCCTATCCTGGAATCGACATCTGTCACCCCTGTTGAACAGCTTTTCAGGGTCAGGGCCAGTGAATACTGGAACACCCACTACATGTTTGACAAGTGTTCTCCTGAGAGTCCGAAATATCCCGGACATCAGTTTATCCGGACCCTGATGATCAATGCAGTGGTCCCTTTCCTTTTTGCAATGGGAAGAAGGAAGAATCACATCCGTGCCATCGACCTTGGAACATCACTTATCCAGGAGATGGAGGCGGAGTCCAACCAGATCATAAAGAGATGGAGTGAATTCGGAATTACCCCCGAAGGTGCATTTGAAAGTCAGGCGCTGATCCACCTGCACAATGTCTACTGCAAACAAAAGCGGTGCCTTGATTGTCTGATAGGAAGAGATTTCATCAAACGGATTACATAAAAAACAATCTGACATGAAAAATAACAACCTGACGTGAAGAATAACAGCCTGAAACATGCCTACTTAACCTTTGGACTGGTGGTCACTATTATTGTGATCGGATCTACAGGGTATACCATGCTTGGTTTTACCCTCTCCGAAGCCATTTATCAGACCATCATTACCATCACTACTGTTGGATTTAATGTGGTGCAACCCCTTGATAACGCAGGCATGTGGTTTACCTCATTTCTGATCATCTTCTCTATCGGCATTTTTGCCTACGCAGTAACCACCTTCACACGCTACATTGTTGAAGGTGTTTTCAGAAACTCATATAAAGATACCAAAGTGAAAAAAAAGATTGACAGAGAGTCAGGCCATGTGGTAATCTGCGGATATGGCCGGAACGGCAAGCAATCTGCCATCGAACTCCTTGAGCATAACCAGCACATCGTGGTGGTCGAAGCAAACGCTGAGCTGGTCCAGACAATGAGAGAAACTCCGGGCATGCTTTATGTACAGGGTGATGCAACGGATGAGGAGGTCCTTAAACAGGCCAACCTCCCGGATGCCAAAGCACTGATCACCACCCTCCCCGAGGATGCCGACAACCTGTTTGTCGTGCTCACTGCAAAGGAGATCAATCCGAAACTGACCATCATCGCCCGGGCCTCGGCCGATAACTCGGATGTGAAACTAAAACGGGCCGGTGCAACCAATGTGATCATGCCCGATAAGCTGGGTGGAAAACAGATGGCTAAACTGGTGGCACAACCCGATATTGTTGAGTTTGTCGATTTTATGCTGCTCCAAAGCATGGACAGTGTGGTACTTGAAGAGATCTCCTGTGAAAACCTTGCCGCTTGTTTTGAGGGGAAAGCTATCAGCGAACTGGATGTCGCAAATACTTCGGGCGCCAACATCATCGGGCTTAAAAGAGAGGATAACTCCTACATGATCAACCCCCTACAGGAGACTACACTAACAGCCATGGATAGAATTTTTGTACTGGGCACAAGGGAACAGATCGATCAGCTGATCAGGACCATCTCGTCGAACGGTGTATAGCGCAAGAATTTGATGGTCAATTCAAAAAAAATAAATACCTTTGCAACTCGAAATTCGAAACAGATTTTATTAAGCAGAAAAAAACAGGATGTATTTAACAACCGAGACGAAGAAGGAAATCTTCAAGAAGTATGGCAAATCGGAGGCTGATACAGGTTCAGCCGAAGGCCAGATCGCAGTTTTTACCACAAGGATCAATCACCTTACCCAGCACCTGCTGACAAATAAAAAAGACCACAGCACACAGAGGGCCCTCCTCAAGCTCGTAGGTAAGCGGAGGAAATTGCTTGATTATCTCAAGGAGAAAGATATTGAGCGTTATCGCGCAATCATCAAGTCCCTTCAGATCAGAAAATAAATAGAATTCAACGAAAAAAAGGCAATTGTTCGATTGCCTTTTTTCGTATTCATTGCATTATAATCAGATATTATGTCAAAACCAAAAGTAATTCAGGAGACCATCGATTTAGGTGATGGCCGTTCGATTAGTATTGAGACCGGTGTCCTGGCCAAACAGGCCGATGGTGCCGTTATGGTACGCATGGGCGATACCATGATGCTGGCTACAGTTGTCAGCGCAAAAGAAGCAAAAGAAGATGTGGATTTTATGCCACTCTCAGTAGATTATAAAGAGAAATATGCCTCCCTGGGAAAATTCCCCGGCGGATTCCTGAAACGTGAAGCCAGGCCCTCCGACTATGAGATTTTGGTCTCCAGGCTGGTGGACAGGGCACTTCGCCCCCTCTTCCCGGACGATTACCATGCCGACACATTCGTCAATGTGACCCTGATGTCAGCTGAAGCTGATACTCCCCCGGATGCGCTGGCCGGACTTGCAGCATCTGCTGCACTGGCCGTTTCGGATGTTCCCTTTCACGGACCCATAGCAGAGGCCCGCGTTGCACGTGTCAACGGAGAGATGGTGGTTAACCCCACCTTCGCCCAGATTGCTGAGTCCGATATCGAGATCATGGTAGGTGCCACATTCGACAACATCCTGATGGTAGAGGGTGAAATGAGTGAAGTATCAGAAGCCGAGATGCTGGAAGCGATCAAATTTGCACACGACGCCATCAAGCCGATGTGTAAAGCACAGCTGGCCCTTTCAAAAACTGTTGGCAAGGAGGTAAAGCGTGAGTACACACACGAAACAAATGACGAAGAGCTTAGCAAACGTGTTTGGAAAGAGACCTACGATGCAGCTTACCAGATTGCAAAATCGGGCAATGCAGACAAGCACGCCAGGAGCGAAGCATTCGGCAACGTTAAGAAAGAGTTTCTTGCCAGGCTTATTGAAGAGGCCGGCCAGGAGGGTGAAGTGAATGAAATGCTGGTGGGTAAGTACTACCATGATGTGGAGAAAGAGGCGGTTCGCCGTGCAATTCTTGACGATGCCATCAGGCTCGACGGGAGAAAGACCGACGAGATTCGCCCAATCTGGTGTGAAGTGGACTACCTGCCCGCAGCCCATGGCTCAGCCGTATTTACAAGGGGAGAGACACAATCCATCACCACAGTGACACTGGGCACAAAGATGGATGCCAAGTTAGTGGATGATGTGATGAAGAAAGGAAATGACAAATTCCTGCTGCACTATAATTTCCCACCCTTCTCAACAGGCGATGCACGCCCCTCCAGGGGAACAAGCCGCAGGGAAGTGGGACACGGTAACCTGGCACACAGGGCGCTGAAAAGGATGCTTCCTGCCGAAGACGACATGCCCTATACACTCAGGATTGTATCTGACATCCTTGAGTCAAACGGATCCTCCTCAATGGCTACTGTATGTGCCGGAACACTGGCGCTGATGGATTCAGGTGTAAAGATTCAAAAACCGGTTTCCGGGATTGCCATGGGACTGATCACAGACAAGGATTCTGACAAATTCGCTGTCCTTTCCGATATTCTGGGTGATGAGGATCACCTGGGCGACATGGACTTCAAGGTGACCGGAACCCGGGACGGTATCACCGCCACACAGATGGACATCAAGGTGGAGGGACTCTCTTACGAGATCCTTGCACAGGCACTCGAGCAGGCCCGAAATGGAAGAATGCATATCCTGGATGTGATGAAAGAGACCCTTGCCGAGCCTAATGCCGATTACAAACCGCATACACCGCGGATTGAAAGGATTGAGATTCCGAAAGATTTCATCGGTGCTGTGATCGGACCCGGCGGAAAAGTGATCCAGGAGATCCAGGCCGAGACCAACAGCACAATCACCATTGAGGAGATTGAAAATGTAGGACTCGTTGATGTATTTGCTGTTGACAAGGCAGCCATCGATGCCGCCATGAACTGGATCAAAGGGATTGTGGCTGTACCTGAAGCTGGCACAGTATATACCGGAAAAGTCAAAACCATTACACCTTACGGTGCTTTTGTTGAGATCCTTCCCGGAAAAGACGGATTGCTGCATATCTCCGAAATCGAATGGAGAAGGCTCGAGAAGGTGGAAGAGGTACTCAAAGAGGGTCAGGAAGTCGAGGTTAAACTTATTGCCGTCGATGAAAGAAGCGGAAAACTGAAGCTCTCCAGGAAGGCCCTGTTGCCCAAGCCCGAAAGGAACAACTAGAGTCTGTTCCTCAATCATATTTTCAACCCCGCTCACATCCGAGCGGGGTTTTTTTTAAAAAAAAATACGGTCAGGCTCCATTCAAGATAAGTTTTTCATATTTTACATACAGAAACCTCTATTCTATATTTTTTGAAATACAATTACTTAGTCATCGAAGGAAACATTGGGGCAGGTAAAACTACCCTGGCAACCATGCTGGCTGAAGAGAGAGGCAGCAGGCTGGTCCTTGAACAGTTTAACGATAACCCCTTCCTGGCCAGGTTTTATGAGGATCCCCAGCGGTATGCTTTTCAGGTTGAACTCTCATTCCTTTCAGAAAGGTATCAGCAAATCAAAACCGAACTGGGACATCCCGATCTCTTCGGACAGGGGGTGGTGAGCGACTACTACCTGGCCAAGTCATTTATTTTCAGTAAATACAACCTGAAAAACGATGAGATGAAGCTTTTCGAAAAGCTCTTCTCCATCATCCAGCTTCAGGCTCCAAAACCCGACCTCTATGTATACCTGCATGTCCCGGTAGAGAGGCTCCTGAAAAATATAAAATTAAGGGGACGAGCCTATGAACAAAGCATCCGGCCCGAATACCTGAAGGAGGTGCAGGATGGTTACTTTGGCTATTTTAAAACACAGACAGATATGAAGATTGTTGTTGTCGATGCCGGAAAACTTGACTTTTTGAATAAAAAGAGTGACTATAACCAGTTAAAAAAGCTTATATTTGATAGAGAATATAAGTTTGGAATGAATATGCTTATTTTGTAACAAAAAGAGTCATTCAACGTATATTTATTTAATTTTGTCAAAAACATTGCTAAGTTTGCACACTATAATTTGAACCTTCAGAAACCATTAAGTATTAAACAAATAACCAGAATGTTATGAAAAACCTTAAAACCTTTGCAGTTTTCTTTCTTGTTGCAGCCTTTCTTGTTGGTTGCGGCGGCGTAAATAAAATGGTCAAAGAAGCTGATGTCGTTGGCTACACTGTTACTCCCGAAGTACTTGAAATGCACGGAGGCGAAGTGGATGTGACCATCAACGTCAAGTATCCTTCCAAGTATTTCAACAAAAAAGCCATTGTTACACTCACTCCGGTCCTCAAATATGAAGGCGGGGAGAAAGTTCTTGATCCCCTGATGCTCCAGGGAGAGGATGTAACAGAAAACTACCAGGTTATCGGTTATGACGTCGGCGGAACAGCAGAACACACATTTACCTTCGCCTATGAAGATGTCATGTTGAGGTCTGAGCTCTATTTCAGGATCTCAGGAACAGTAAAAGATAAAACCACAGAGATGGGTGAGATTAAGATTGCTGACGGAATCATTGCCACCTCTCAACTGGTTTCCAAAGAGGCCAAAGTGGTCTCCTTCGATGACAAATTCGAGCAGATTGTTGCTGAAGCCTATGAAGCAGATATCAAATATGTGATCAACAGGGCCAATGTCCGCAGGTCAGAGATGGGCAAGGACGAGATTACCGGACTGAATGAGACCATTGCCAAGGCAGATGCCAACGAACGGGTTGATCTGAAAGGGATTGAAATCTCAGCCTACGCTTCACCCGATGGAGAGCTGGACCTGAACACCAGGCTGGCCGACCAGCGCCAGAAGACAGCTGATAAGTATCTCCAGGGACAACTTAAAAAAGCCAAGGTTGATGTGGCTGACTCACTGATGAGCATGCTTGCCACTCCTGAGGACTGGGACGGATTCAAAGCTGCCATGGAGGCGTCAGATATTCAGGACAAGGAGATGATCCTCAGGGTTCTGAGCATGCACTCTGACCCGGTTGTACGCGAACAGGAGATCAAGAACCTGACCGCTGCCTATGAGATAATCGCCGAAGATATCCTTCCACAACTCAGAAGGTCCAAATTCACTGTGGACATGGACAAAATCGGATGGAGCGATGAGGAGCTGAAAGCACATTGGGACAGCAATCCTGATACACTCGTTCTGGAAGAGCTGCTCTATACAGCCACCCTTTATGATGACAATGAGACCAAACTTGCCATCTTCTCCAAGGCTGCCGAGGTTGCACCCAACTGCCTGCGTGCACACAACAACAAGGGTGTTGTTGAGTTCGAGATGGGTAAAGTTGAAGAGGCAGCTGCATCATTCAATACAGCTAAAGGGCTGAAGGATCACGACAACATCAACAACAACCTGGGTGCTGTTGCACTGAGCAACGATGATGTAGCAGGTGCCAAAGAGGCATTCACCGCTTCACTGGGTGCAGGTGAAGATGCCAACTACAACCTGGGTATTGTCAACGTGATTGAAGGTGACTACGAATCAGCTTCGAACTACTTCGGAAGCGAGCCCTCCTTTAACTCAGCACTGACCAAACTCCTGCAGGGAGATGCAGATGGTGCATGGAGGATTGCTGCAAACCTTGAAGAGGAGTCACCCCAGCGTTCCTACCTGATGGCGGTAATTGCTGCCAACCAGGACAAGCCGTTGGAGGTATTCAAGAACCTGAAGAACGCCATTGAGACCTGCAAAGATCCCCAGATGGTTAAGGACCACGCCATCAACGACCTTGAATTCGCCAAGCTCTTTGAAGTTGAGGAATTTAAAGCCCTCGTTCAGTAAGACAACAAGGTTTTAATCTATATAGAAGAGGCTGTTCCGCAAGGGGCAGCCTTTTTTTATGGTGCAACTGTCTCGTCCTGAAAACAACCTAAAGGCAAGAAACGGAGATAGTGAAATCATCCCCCAACAGGAAACTTCCGAAACAGCTCCCAGATAACGATGCCGGCGGCCACAGAGATGTTCAGGGAGTGCTTGGTGCCGAACTGGGGGATCTCGATGCACCCGTCGCTCAGGTCAACCACCTCCTGGCTCACTCCACGGATCTCATGACCGAAGACAAGTGCAATTTTCTCTTCTGAAGAGAGTTCCATCTGGCCCAGTAACACGGCACCTTCGGTCTGTTCAACCGATAGGATCCGGTATCCCTTCTCTTTTAGTTCACTGATGGCTACAGTGGTCTCTTCCCTGTACTCCCAGTCGACCGACTCGGTTGCTCCCAGTGCTGTTTTATGAATCTCCCGATGTGGTGGTGTAGCAGTGATCCCGCACAGGATGATCCCGTCCAGACGGAAGGCGTCAGCGGTCCTGAAAACAGAACCGATGTTGTTCTGGCTCCTTACGTTGTCCAGCACCACCATCACCGGAATTTTCTTTGATTCTTTAAACGCATCCACACTCAGGCGGTCCAGTTCCTCATTTTGCAGCTTCCTCATCACATCAAAAATACACTTTTCCCTTTCTCCTTTTACCTTAATTACTAAATTTGCGTTCTACCTAAAAACAACATCTGAAATGAACATACACGAATTCCAGGGAAAGAAGATACTGAAACAGTTTGGAGTGGCAGTCCCCTCAGGAGAGGTGGCCTTCACACCTGAAGAGGCCATTGAAGCTGCCAAGAGGATCCAGGCGGAGACCGGTTCCTGTACATTTGCAGTAAAGGCTCAGATCCATGCAGGTGGCCGAGGCAAAGGAGGAGGCGTTAAGATCGCCAAATCGGTTGATGAGGTGAAATCCTATGCAAGGGAAATCCTGGGAATGAACCTGGTAACCCACCAGACCGGTCCAGCAGGTAAAGTTGTCCATAAGATCCTTATCGAGCAGGGCATTTTCTACGAGGGCGAGTCGGAACCCCAGGAGTTTTACATGAGTGTGCTGCTCAACCGGGAGACGGGAAAGAACATCATCATGTACTCCACCGAAGGGGGCATGGATATTGAAACCGTTGCAGAGAAAACCCCGCACCTGATCTTTAAAGAGGAGATCGATCCGGGTGTCGGCCTCCAGGGCTACCAGGCCAGGCAGATCGCCTTTAACCTGGGCCTCTCGGGACAGGCATTCAAGCAGATGGTAAAATTCACAGCTGCCCTCTACCAGGCCTATGAGAAGTCCGATTCATCGATGTTCGAGATCAACCCGGTATTCAAGACCTCCGATAACAAAATCATGGCTGCCGATGCCAAGGTCAATATTGATGACAATGCCCTCTATCGCCATCCCGATTATGCTGCCATGCGCGATCTGAACGAAGAGGATCCCACTGAGGTGGAGGCGGGGAAATTCAACCTCAATTTCATTAAGCTGGACGGCAATGTGGGATGCATGGTTAACGGTGCCGGACTGGCCATGGCCACCATGGACATTATTAAACTCTCAGGCGGCGAGCCTGCCAATTTCCTGGATGTAGGTGGCAATGCCAATGCGCAGACCGTTGAAGCCGGCTTCAGGATCATCCTGAAGGATCCCGGCGTGAAGGCGATCCTGATCAATATTTTCGGGGGGATCGTCAGGTGCGACCGTGTGGCCCAGGGCGTTGTTGATGCCTACAAGTCGATCGGTCAGATCGATGTTCCGGTCATCGTGAGGTTGCAGGGTACCAATGCTGAAGAGGCAAAGGTTCTGATCGACAATTCAGATCTGGAGGTGCACTCTGCCATCACACTGGAAGAGGCTGCCGGGAAGGTAAAGACGCTGGTTAACTAGAGCGTGGATTCAGGCTAGAGCAGGTTCCGGTTTTTCAGTGCAGTCTCCATCTGTTGTTGCAGGATTGATGCCTGCTCCCTGGCTGCCTGCTCATATTTGTTGGTTCCGTCGGCATAGATGATCGATCTGCTGGCATTGACCAGCAATCCGCAACGGTCGTTCATTCCGTTTTCAGCCACCTCATCAAGGCTGCCACCCTGACTGCCCACACCGGGTACCAGCAGGAAATGTTCGGGAATCAGGCTCCTGATGTGCTTTAGCTCGGCGGCTTTGGTGGCTCCAACCACGTACATGGTATTGTTCACCGTCCCCCAGGTAGCCGAAGTGGTGATCACCTTTTCATAGAGCTGCCCCTTCTCTTTCAGCTCCAGCTGTTGAAAATCGTTCGATCCCGCGTTGGAAGTGAGGGCCAGTAGCACTGCCCAGCGATCCTCTACCTCGAGGAACGGTGCAATGCTGTCGTAACCCATGTAGGGTGAGAGCGTAATGGCATCACAATCGAGGGTGTTAAAATAGGCCCTCGCATAGAGGCGGGCAGTGTTCCCGATATCTCCACGTTTGGCATCTGCAATGATAAACAGATCAGGATGGTTCTGCCTGATATACGAAATGGTCATTTCGAGGCTCATGTACCCTGCCGCACCCATGCTTTCGTAAAAAGCGAGGTTGGGTTTATAGGCCACCGCCAGCTCGGCCGTAGCATCAATGATGTGTTTGTTGAACTCAAAAATAGGGTACTCCAGGTCCAGCAGCATCCTTGGGATCTTCTTATAATCGGTATCGAGTCCAATGCAGAGAAAGCTCTTCTTTCGCTGTATATTCCTGAATAGTTCTTCAGCGTTCATCGGTTCCGGTTTTTCGTTTCATCATTTGGAGTGGTTACTCCATTCCACTCTCTTTGAGACGCTCGGCATTTTCAGCCATCTGAAGCTTTTCGATCACCTCCTGCAGATCCCCGTTGATAATAGCCTGCAGGTTGTAAAGGGTCAGGTTAATCCTGTGATCGGTCACCCGCCCCTGGGGATAATTGTAGGTACGTATCTTGGCCGACCGGTCTCCCGAAGAGACCATGGTTTTTCGCTTGGATGAGATCTCATCCATTCGCTTCTGGTACTCCAGGTTATAGAGCCTGGAACGCAGCTCCTTCATCGCCTTGTCCAGGTTTTTCAGCTGTGATTTTTCATCCTGGCAGGTCACCACGATCCCGGTGGGAATATGGGTCAGGCGGATGGCCGAATAGGTCGTATTGACCGACTGTCCGCCCGGTCCGGAAGAGCAGTATGTGTCTTTCCGGATATCGGCCTGGTTGACCTGCACATCAAAATCCTCGGCTTCCGGAAGGATTGCAACGGTGGCTGCAGAGGTGTGCACCCTTCCCTGGGTCTCGGTCTGGGGAACGCGTTGTACCCGGTGGACCCCCGATTCGTACTTCATGATGCCATAGACACCCTCCCCGGTAACATTTATAATAATCTCCTTGAATCCGCCCACAGTCCCCTCTGTTGAACTGGTGGCTGATGCCTTCCACCTCTTCGATTCAAAGAACTTGGTGTACATGCGGTAGAGATCACCTGCAAAAATACTGGCCTCATCACCACCGGTACCTGCCCGGATCTCAACAATCGCATTTTTCTCATCTTCGGGATCCTTTGGCAAAAGGAGCAGTTTAATCTCCTCTTCAAGCGGGGACAACTGCTGCTGGTATAGATCCAGCTCCTCTTTCGCCATCTCCCTGAGCTCCTCATCCTTCTCTTCGGTGAGGATCTCCTTTGCACTGTCGATGTTGCTTAAGAGGTTCCTGTAAGCATTTAGCGCTTCAACGACCGGTTCGAGCTGTTTGTACTCCCGGTTCAACTTCACATACCGCTTCATGTCAGTAATTACCGAAGGATCGGTAATCAACTGTCCTACCTCATCAAACCTGGCCTTCACCCCCTCCAGGCGGGCTAATATCATATTCTCTCCCATATAAATGGAATTTATCCGCTAATATACAAACTCTCCCTCTTCCCCCTTAATGGTCAGCTTCCTGCTGCCGGAAGATTCGCACCTGCCAACCACCCTGGCTTCAATCTCATATTTCTCCGAAATCTTTATGATCTCTCCTGCAGTGGCCTCATCCGTGTAGATCTCAAAGCGATGCCCCATGTTAAAAACCTGGTACATCTCTCTCCAGGGTGTCTCCGACTCCTGCTGGATCATTCTGAAAAGGGGAGGAACCGGAAAGAGCGCATCCTTGATGATGTGTACCTTCTCCGCAAAATGCAACACCTTGGTCTGGGCACCTCCCGAACAGTGGATCATGCCATTGATCTCTCTCCTGTGGCGGCTGAGTACCTCCCCGATCACGGGTGCATAGGTCCGGGTAGGCGAAAGCACCAGTCTGCCCGCATCAACACCCACCCCGGCCACCGTTTCGGTAAGTGAGCGGGTTCCTGAGTAGACAAGATCGCCCGGCAACTCAGGATCATAGCTCTCTTTATACTTCTCGGCCAAATAGGCGCCGAAAACATCGTGCCTGGCCGAAGTGAGCCCGTTGCTTCCCATCCCCCCGTTATAGGTGTGTTCGTAGGATGCCTGTCCCGAGGAGGAGAGACCCACAATCACATTCCCCGGTTCAATCCTGTTCTCAATAATATCGGCTCTTCGGGAGCGCGCCACCACAGTGGAGTCCACGATGATGGTCCTTACCAGGTCGCCCACATCGGCTGTTTCTCCACCTGTACTGTAAATGGGAACCCCCAGTCCGCGCAGCTCCTCAAGGATCTCTTCGGTACCATTAATGATGGCTGAGATCACATCACCCGGTATCTTGTTCTTGTTCCTCCCGATGGTGGAGGAGAGCAAAATATCGCCGGTCACACCGACACACAGAAGATCATCCAGATTCATTACAATGGCATCCTGGGCAATTCCCTTCCAGACAGAGAGGTCGCCGGTCTCCTTCCAGTAAATATAGGCAAGGGAAGACTTTGTTCCGGCTCCGTCGGCATGCATCACCAGGCAATGGTCCGGATCACCTGTAAGCATATCGGGGATTACTTTGCAAAATGCATTGGGAAACAGGCCTTTATCCACATTGCTGATGGCCTTGTGGACATCCTCTTTACCAGATGAAACACCTCGCTGAAGATAACGGGAAGAGTGATTCATCTATACTAATCTTGAGGAATGTACTCGGTAGATAATACCCTGAATTCTGTTCGCCTGTTCACCTGGTGTGCCTTCTCCTGGAGATCGGCACTCGGCAACTGGTTGATAAATGCATCGGTCAGCACCTCCTCCAGTTCAAGAAAATCATGTCCAGCCTTGATCTTCTCATCCACCACCTTGGGCTGAGACTCCCCATAACCTTTGGCCTGGAGCCTGTCTGCAGCAATACCCTTGGAAATCAGGTAGTCCACCACCGATTGTGCGCGCTTCTGGGACAACTCCTGGTTGTCGGCCGGGGTTCCTCTCGAGTCGGTATGGGACATCAGTTCGATGGTCACATTGGGATTGTCATTCAGTGTCTCCACCAGGTTATCCAGCGATACCATCGACTCGGGTCTCAGGTCCCACTGTGCAAAATCGTAAAATATGTTAGGCAGTTCAATAACCTGTTTGGTGGAGGCCAGGTAGATGGTGACATCAAAGACCCTGCTCTGATCAAGTCCCCTTGTGGATTCACGTACCTTACCGTTCAGGTAACCCGGCTGACTGGCAATAAAGACATAGTCAGTCCCGGGTTTCAGCATAAACCTGAAGCTCCCCTCCTCACCGGTAGTGCTCTCAATGGTGATTCCGTCGCTTCCAACCGATTTAACTACGGAGCCGGAAAGAATCTCGTCGTTCCGCTCATCCTTCACCACACCATTCACGGCAAATTCCAGAGGAGGAAGCACAAAGGAGTAAATCTCATCGTTCCCCCGCCCCTTCCGTGCCGAGCTGAAAAATCCCCTCTCCTTTTCATTTTCGAAGACGATTCCAAAGTCATCCTCAGGAGAGTTGATGGGTGGCCTCATGTTTTCAATCGACCATCCCCCCGTCTCATCCTCCACAGCCTTAAAAATGTCCAGTCCCCCGAGTCCAACCCGGCTGTCGGACGAGAAATAGAGGGTTCCGTCGGCATGTACAAATGGATAGAGCTCATTTCCCGGGGTGTTGATCTCCTCACCCATGTTTACCGGATCTCCCCAACCGCTCCCTTCGTTGGTCACCCTCCAGATATCATTCTCTCCAAGGCCTCCGGGCATATCGGAAACAAAATAGAGGGTATTTCCATCCGGCGATATGGCAGGATGGGCCGTGCTGATACTGTCCCCGAATGCCTCAAACACCACCTCTGGTTCCGCCCAGGATGACCCTGCGGCCGAAGTTTTATAGATCTGGCATCCAAGCTGCTGGTTCTTTCCCTTATGGCACCGGGTGAAATAGAGATCGGAGAAATCGGGAGAGATGCATGGCGCGCCATCTTCAAATTCAGAGTTAATATCCTCCACCGGCACCGGGACACTCCACTTCCCCTTCCTGTCCATGGTTGTGGAAAAAATATCTGCAAAACTCTGACCGGTGGCTCCGTGTGTCTCATTCCCCGAAGCATCTTCGCGGGTGGAGGTGAAAAAGACCCCGGTAAAAGATTCATTGATGTATGCCGGGCTGAAATCCCTCTGGCGGGAGTTGAATACCCGCATGTTCTCTACAATGTACCCGGTTGGGTTCTCCTTCCAGACAATGGCTGCCTCACACGATTCGAGCCCGTTGGTACCACGTGGATCGTCCGGAACCAGCTCAACATATTTCTTAAACTCCTCCTCAGCCTCTTCATACTGCTCATTCACAAGCAGCATCTGACCGTACCTCAGGAAGAGGATCGGGTCCTGGTACTCCTCCTTGACCGCCTTTTTATACCACAACGCCGAGGACCTTGCATCGCCAAGGATCCGGTAACACTCTCCGATCTTAAAGAAGATGGCTGTCTTCTGGTCTCTGTCCACCTTATTGTAGGCCTCCTTGTAAAGGTCAATGGCTTCAAAATATTCGCCTGCTTCAAACGCGGCCTGGGCCCTGTAATCCTTCTGCTTCTTCTGTGCATCGGAAGGAGATACAAAAAAGAGGGTGACCAGGAGAGTCAGGGAAATAGCTTTTATGGTTGTATGCATGGTTCTACCCGTTTTTCTAATCTGATAAAATTACCTTTTTTTCTTGTGAATAGAAAACGGGCAAAACCAACACTTTATTAGTGATTTCCGTTAAAAAAGGCCCAACGTGAAAACGAAGGGCCTTTGAACTTGACTTGATCTGCAGGATTAACTTGAGAACAACAGCTCCCTGTACTTGGGAAGCGGCCAGATCTCATCATCCACAATCAGTTCCAGCTTGTCGATGTGGTGCCTGATCTTATCCAGGAACGGCGCAACCTTCTTTGAGTACTGCCTTGCCTTCTCCTTCTCATCTTCCAGTCTGTTGGCTACCTTCCTCGCTTCGACCATCTCATTCACACCACTCTTGATGGCTGTAACGTGGTCGGAGATCTCCTTGATCAACTCGATCCGGTTGCCGGCCAGGCTCTTATAGTCGTCACCACAGATCTCCTTCAGGCCAAGCACATTCTCCACCAGCCTGTTCTGGTATTTTACCGCTGTCGGAACAATGTGGTTCACCGAAAGGTCGCCGAGTACCCTGGCTTCGATCTGGATCTTCATGGTGTACTGCTCAAACATCACCTCTGTGCGCCCTTCAATCTCTGACTCGGTAAAGATCCCCAGGTCAAAGAAGAGTTTCTTTGACTTATCACTCAGGTAAGCTGAAAGGGCTTCCGGTACATCAGTTACATTGGTGAGCCCGCGCTTTTCAGCCTCTTTCAACCATGCATCACTGTAGTTATCCCCTTCGAAACGAATGGCCTTTGAGGCGATAATATACGCACGCAGCACCTGGAAAATGGCTTCATCCTTCTTCACCCCCTTATCAATAAGGGCATCAACCTCCTGTTTAAACTCACGCAGCTGATGTGCCACAGCAGCATTCAGCATGGTCATGGGAGTGGCCGGATTGGTGGTTCCCCCCACAGCCCTGAATTCAAACCTGTTCCCTGTAAAGGCAAAAGGTGATGTACGGTTCCTGTCGGTGTTGTCCAGGAGAATCTCCGGAATTTTGCCGATGTTCAGCTTCAGGGCTGTCTTCTCGTCCGGTGTCATCTTCTCATTGGAGACATGCTTTTCCAGCTTGTCAAGCATGGCCGAGACCTCTGTTCCAAGGAAACAGGAGAGAATGGCCGGAGGTGCCTCATTGGCCCCCAGGCGGTGTGCATTGGATGCTGAGGCAATACTGGCCCTTAGCAGGTCCTGGTGGTCATACACTGCTTTGATTGTATTCACCACAAAGGTGATAAACTGGAGATTCGACTTGGGATTTTTACCCGGTTTGTGAAGAATCACACCGGTATCGGTTGCCAGGGACCAGTTGTTGTGTTTCCCGGTACCATTGACGCCCCGGAAGGGCTTCTCATGGAACAGCACCCTGAAACCATGGTGCCTGGAAACTTTCTGCATCAGATCCATCAGCAATACGTTGTGGTCCACCGCCAGGTTACACTCCTCAAATATCGGAGCCAGTTCATACTGGTTGGGTGCCACCTCGTTGTGGCGTGTAATTACCGGGATCCCAAGTTTGTATGCCTCCGTTTCAAGGTTGTGCATAAAGGCAGAGACCCGTTCAGGAATGGAGCCGAAATAGTGGTCATCAAGCTGCTGGTCCTTGGCCGAAGCGTGTCCCATCAGTGTACGCCCTGTCAGCGCCAGGTCGGGCCTTGCATAATAGAGCGCCTCATCGATCAGGAAGTACTCCTGCTCCCATCCCAGGTTTGCATTCACCTTGGTCACATTCTTATCAAAATACTGGCAAACCCCGGTGGCGGCTTTGTCCACCTCATTGAGTGCCTTTAACAGGGGGGTCTTCTGGTCAAGCGCTTCACCTGTATATGAAATAAATACAGTGGGGATACTCAGGGTATTGTCAATAATAAAGGCAGGTGAGGTGGGGTCCCATGCAGTATATCCACGGGCCTCGAAAGTGTTCCTGATCCCGCCGCTGGGGAAAGAAGAGGCATCGGGCTCCTGCTGCGCCAGGGCTCCTCCCGCAAAGATCTCAACAACGCCGCCATGTTCATTGGGTTTAATAAAAGCGTCATGCTTCTCAGCTGTTCCGCCGGTAAGGGGCTGAAACCAGTGGGTATAGTGGGTAGCTCCCCTTTCGGTGGCCCATGCTTTCATTCCAGCTGCAACAGAGTCCGCTTTCCTCCTGTCGATGGGTATCCCTTTATCGATTGCATCCATCACATGATTGAAGGAATCCTTTGAGAGGTACTTCTGCATTTTGAATTTGTCAAATACGTTGATCCCGTAATAATCCGATGTCTTATCCGAAGGAGGAGCAATGTGAAGAGGTTCTCTGTTAAAAACCTGTTCCAGTGCTTTAAATCTGATAACTGCCATAATGATTCTTTTAAGTGTGAGCCTAATATTTCATGGTATAATGCTGCAAATATATTGTTTTTCTGCTTATACCCCCTGTTTTTTTATGTTCAATGTGGTTTTTTACTCTTTTTTCTTAATCCACCCCCCGTTTCTTGAAATACCCGGTCCTGATTTTCAAAAAAAAAGCCATCCACCAGTGGCGGACAGCTTTTTTATCAACTTCTTTAGATGGAGGTTCTACCTCATCTCCTCAACAAAATATTTATAGAATAAGGGAATGGTCTCTATGCCCTTATAGAAATTGAACAGCGGATAGTTCTCATTGGGTGAGTGGATGGCATCCGAGTCGAGTCCGAATCCCATCAGGATCGACTTGATCCCCAGCACCTCTTCAAAATCGGAGACGATGGGAATGCTGCCCCCGCTTCGAACCGGAATGGGGGACTTTCCAAAGCTCTCCTGAATGGCCCTGCTTGCAGCCCTGTAAGCGGGAAACTCGATGGGCGTCACATACCCCTGTCCCCCGTGAAGGCTTTTCACACTGACCTTCGTCCCCTCGGGCGCAATACCCTCCATGTGTTTGATAAAGAGTTCATCGATCTTTTCTGAATTCTGGTTGGGGACCAGCCGCATGGATATCTTGGCATATGCCTTGGACGGCAGCACCGTTTTTGCACCCTCGCCGGTGAATCCCGACCAGATCCCGTTTACATCCAGGCTCGGCCGGATGCCGGTCCGCTCATTGGTTGAAAATCCCTTCTCGCCCACTACATCATTAAGATCAAGTGCCTTTTTATAGTCATCCAGGTCGAATGGCGCTTTGGCCATTTCAACGCGCTCTGCATCCGAAACCTCCATCACATCGTCATAGAAACCGGGGATGGTGATCCGGTTGTTCTCATCAGTAAGGGAGGCGATCATTTTTGCCAGCAGGTTTGCCGGGTTGCCCACTGCTCCTCCGTAAAGACCCGAATGAAGGTCCCTGTTGGGGCCTGTCACCTCCACCTCGAGGAAACTGAGTCCCCGTAAACCAACAGTGATCGAAGGGGTATCCTGCGCAATCATGGTGGTATCCGAAATGAGGATAATGTCAGCTTTCAGAAGCTCCTTGTTATCTTTGCAGAACTGCTTCAGGCTGGGCGATCCCACCTCCTCCTCTCCTTCGATCATGAACTTAACATTACAGGGAAGCGATCCGGTCCTGTTCATCAGCTCAAAGGCCTTCACATGCATAAAGAGCTGTCCCTTGTCATCATCTGCACCCCTGGCATAGATCTTCCCGTTACGCACTTCAGGTTCAAAGGGGGGTGAATCCCACAGGTCGAGCGGCTCTACAGGTTGAACATCGTAGTGGCCGTAGACCAGCACCGTTGGCAGGGAATCATCCACCATCTTGTGTCCGTAAACCACCGGCCATCCCGTTGTCTCTTTCACTTCGGCATGGTCAGCACCAGCATCGAGAAGACTCTTTTGTATGGCCTCGGCTGTCTGATTCATCGCCTCTTTGGCCTCTGTTTCGGAACTGATAGAAGGGATGCGGATCAGCTCAAAAAGTTCATCCAGGAACCGCTTCTTGTTCGATTCAATGTAATTTCTAATCTCTTTCATGGTATCTTAATTTTATTGTGATTAATCTTCCAGTTTGCCGGCCTTGATCAGCTCCCGGTATACAACCTCCATCTCCTGGTAAAAGGGCGCTCCGTAAACCCTGGTAATGGGATCTTTAAGGAACCTGAATACCGGCATACCCATCTTCTCCCCAAGGATCCTGGCTGGTTCGCAAACGCTCCATTGATGATAATTCAGCGCAACGCCACTCTTCAGCGGATTCACCCTGATGGGATAGAGGTGACACGATACCGGTTTCTGAAACGGTATCGCCCCTTGTTCATATGCCTTCTCAATGGCACAGCTGGCAATATCTCCTTCAAACAGTGCATAGGCGCACTCTTCCATCCCTACCAATGGTGTCACCCTGTCACCGTCAGGATCCACAACCCAGCTTCCCTGCTTTTGGACCTCCCTCAGCCCCTCTGCCCGCAAAAAGGGTTTGATGGCCTCCACATGCTTCTCAATCAGCGCAACCTCCTCCTCCTCAAGTGGTGCACCGGCATCGCCAAAAACACAACAGTTCCCTTCGCACTTTTCAAGATGACATATAAACTTCTGACTAAAAAGCTCCCTGCTTACAATCTTATCCCCAATCTGAACCATCATAACTTTGCAAAACACAAAAGTGCAAAAAAGTACCATATCTTTACCCTATGTGGAGATTTTTAGCAATACCGGGGTTGATCATCTGCTGTTCCATATCCCTGCATTCCCAATCAAACTACCTTGACCGGCCCGATCTGATGGCCCTGTCGGACAGTTGTCTGCATCACACCTACAATTTCTCCTTTGTAAAGGCCCGGCAATTCCAGCAAACACTCCGTAACAAAACCCCGGATCATCCGGCTCCTCCCTTCCTGGGGGCTCTGATCCTCTACTGGGAACATTTCCCCCTTATCCCGGACGACCCGGAAACCAACCAGTTTATTGAGCTGATGGACAGGAGTGTAGCCCTTGCACAACGAATGATGGAGGATAAGGAACGTGAGCTGGAGGGTCTCTTCTTCGATCTGTTCGGCAGGGCCTTCAAGGCGATGTTCTGGGCCGACAACGGGAAATCCGGCAAGGTGATTCCCGATCTCCGGACCATGTACAAGCACACCAAGGCTGGCTTTGCATTGAAAGAGCAATTTTCGGAGTTTTACTTCTCCACCGGTCTGTACAACTACTATATAGAGGCCTACCCCCGGGCCCACCCCGTTTACAAACCTCTGCTATCCTTTATGCAGGAGGGCGACATGGAGCTGGGATTAAAGCAGTTGAATCATGCCATTCATCACTCAATCTACCTGAGGGTCGAGGCAATGCTCTTCATGTCCCTGATCCAGCTGAACTATGAGAATGACCTGAATACAGCTGCCATCTACGCTGAGAAATTGTACCGGGAGTACCCGGGAAATATCTACTACCAGGGACACCTGGTGGCCATCCTGCTTCACCTGCACAGTTACGACAGGGTCAGGGAGGTTCTTCTTGAAACCGGACTTGCAGGCTCTCCGCCGCGCCGCGCCAGGGAGGTGAATCTACAGTCAGATAATTACAGCGAAATGATCAGGCAATTTTCAGCTGCTTTCCTGGCAGAGAGGGAGTCTGGTGATGAGACTACGGCCGAAAAGAGATACATAAGGACCATCGAACTTGCCGGTTCGTTTGGCCCGTTTACTGACAACTACAGGGCCATGGGATACATGGGCCTCTCCAGGCTCTATGCAAAAAAGAATCTGCAAAGTGAATCGAAACGGTACGCCAGGAAGGCAGAGAACCATACGGCCTACCGCTTTATCCTCGACGAGTAAAGGGAGGGCGGACGGGTAATCAGCCATACCCCCAGAAGGGTGATGATACCTCCCGCAAGCTGAAACCCGGTGGGAAACAGGCCAAGAAACCCCCACGCCAGCAGAAGGGTCCATACCCCCTTCGAACTGATGACCAGGGAGACCCGGGTGGCCTCGATCAATTTCAGGGCCTGGTAAGCAAACACAATGACGATCAGGGTCTCCAGGAGTGAACCCAGAACCAGGTCCCTCCAGACCACACCCGGAATCTCAAGCAAACCCTGCTCCGGTCCTGTTATAAATAGTAGCGCCATGACCAGGGCCAGAATAGATGATCTGAGCAGGGACATGGTTCCCGGCTGCAGAAATTTCCGGTATCTCCTCCCAAAGATGGTTGCCAGGGAGAAGAGGAAGGAGGCTGCGATCACATAGAGCGAACCGGGATCGAGGAATCCTGCAAACCCACCCTGCCGGTAGTTGATCACAAATATACCAAAGATGGTAATTACAATACCTGTGAGCTGCACCCCCCTGAACCGCTCCTTAAGCAGGGTGAGGCCCATGATGGTGACAAACACCGGACCGATGTTCCCGATAAAGGAGACCACCGCCGGATTCTCCATGGCATTGATGGCCATGTAGAAGAGTCCTGTTGCCGCACCTTCCAGGATCGCAATGAGCATTGCAACCCCGATTTTTGGTGCAAATGATGTTGACAGATCCCTGTACTCCCTGCGGATCAGGAACCAGACCCCGTTCCATGCAACACCCATGGTAAACCAGAGGAGCCCGAAGTGAACCATGGAGAGATGGTTCAGTACCGATTTACTGAATACAAAGGAGCCTGCAAGTGCGAAGGATGCTCCGAATGCAAAAAGAGTGCCTGTTGATTGGTTCCGGTTCATTCAGCAGAAGGCTCCTCCATCATGCAGGTTGCTTTCTCTGCCTTCTTCTTACTGATCTGAAAATCAGGATCGATTTCGAAAGCCCTCATGTAGCTCTCATGCGCCTTCTCATACTCCTTGATCTTCATAAAATAATCTCCTTTGGAGTCGTAAGGATTGGCAATGGATGGTGCCAGTTTGATATATGTATCGAAGGCTTTCCCGGCGCGGTCAAACTCCTCCATATCCATATGGGCATACCCAAGCATGTTATAGGCCATGGCATAATCGGGGCAGGCCCTGATGGCATGATTGATCGACTCCAGTGCCCCTTCCATATCCTTTAAATACTGCATCTGAATGATATAGAGAATCTTATGAACGTGCGGATCGGACGGGTAGAGATCCACTGCCATCTGCAAATGGTGCACCACCTTCTCCTCCTGTCCATCAAGCAGATAGCTGAAGGCCGTTTTTATCTCCTTCTCAGCCTCATTCAGATTGGATTCCACCTGCAACGCCTCACCTGCAACCTTCTTGGATCCCTTACCCGAGGTGAAATACAACCAGAACCAGGCCATAAAGAAATCCGGATCCTCTTTAACAGCCAGTTCAAGGTGGTGGTGAGCCTGCCAGTATTTGACCTGGTCAAATTCCAGCATTCCGGTCTCATAAAACTCAAGTGCCAGGTCCGATTTGGTGGTGACGGGCATCGATGATGCCGATTCGTCCTGTATACATGAAGAGATAACAAGACTGGAAACTACAACCGCAAGGGCCAAAAACAATAACCTCATCTTCAATGAATTTTCCAATCTTACGTCCATTCCAAAAATACTGCTTTTCCTAACAAATGGCAAATCAGGAATGCAAAGAATGGAGTCTGAAGGGCCAGAATGGCCTGCCGGTCAGTCAAAGCCGTTCTCAGTAAAAAGTACCTGTATGGCTTACTGAGCTACGAATTGATATACTCTTCAAGGATTTCCTTCACATCATCAGGGGCAACCCTTCCATAGGTTTTTTCCCCCACCAGGACAACCGGAGCAAGGCCGCATGCACCCACACAGCGGAGGCAACTGAGCGAAAACAATCCGTCTTCACTGGCATCACCCACCTCCATCTCCAGTTGTTTTTTAAACTCCTCAAGCACGGTTTCAGCCCCCCTGACATAGCAGGCTGTTCCGGTACAGATGGAAACAGGGTATTTCCCCTTGGGTATCATTGTAAAGAAGGAGTAGAAAGTCACCACACCATAAACTTTGGCTGCCGGGATCTCCATCTTCTCCGAGATCACCTCCTGTACTTCAGCAGGCAGGTAACCAAAGGTACCCTGGGTTTTATGCAGCACATTGATCAGCTCTCC
The DNA here is from genome assembly GCA_039714775.1 of Bacteroidota bacterium. Taxonomy (GTDB): domain Bacteria; phylum Bacteroidota; class Bacteroidia; order Bacteroidales. The sequence goes on along the minus strand of JBDLIQ010000002.1, from coordinate 4,586 downwards.
CTCCTGGTTGCCAAATGAGTCGCAAATGGCATGGATTTTATCGATCTGATCGGCTCTGAGTTCAATTTTAACACTTGACATAGGATTCCTGTTATTACCTGTTAAACCTGGAAAATCTTCTTGCGCTTATCAAAATAGTGCGTATGTAACAATTCATGTGCCTTTTCGCTGAGCGGCTCACCCAGGAACTCTTCATACAGCTTCTTAATGTATGGATTCTCATGGGATTTCCTGAGGGTCTTCCCTTCATCTTCCTCGTAGATGGCCCTGGTCCGGGCTTTCAGGATGGATGTATCACCATGGTGTAGTGGCTGACCGCCACCCCCGATGCATCCTCCCGGGCAGGCCATGATCTCAATGGCATGGTACTTTGATTTCCCGGCCTTCACTTCATCCAGCAGTTTCCTGGCATTTCCCAGTCCATGTGCGATTCCGATATTGATATCAAGTCCGTTAAAGTCGACCGTGGCCGACCTGATCCCGTCCATGCCTCTGAGCTGCTCAAACTCGACCGTGTCAAGCGATTTCCCGGTATGGATCTCATAAGCGGTTCGTGTTGCAGCCTCTATCACACCGCCTGTAGCTCCGAATATTACCGCGGCACCGGTAGATTCACCCAGTGGTGCATCGAATTCCTCCTTATCCAGTTTGGCCAGGTCCAGGTTGGCCTGCTTGATCAGGTTGGCAAGTTCACGGGTAGAGATGCTGTAGTCCACATCGGGATTCCCGTCCACCGAGAACTCCTCCCGCTGGCACTCATATTTCTTTGCAAGGCAGGGCATAATGGAAACCACCACCATATCTTTACGGTCTACACCGATCTTCTCTGCAAAATAGCTCTTGGCAATCGATCCGAACATCTGCTGGGGTGATCGGGCAGTGGAGGGAACATCCTTCATATCGGGATAGTTGTATTCAAAGAAGTTTACCCAACCCGGACAGCAGGAGGTGAGAATGGGCAGTTTCACACTCTTATCTCCCTGAAGGTGCCTTGTGAGTCGCCCGAGCAGTTCGGTCCCCTCCTCCATGATGGTCAGGTCCGCCGCAAAATCGGTATCAAAAACCCAATCGAAGCCAAGCTGCCTCAGGGCATTCACCATCTGTCCGGTTACCCGTGTGCCGGGCTCCATCCCAAACTCCTCACCCAGTGCGGCCCTTACTGCCGGGGCAGTCTGGACAACCACTGTTTTAGCAGGATCATTCAGAGCAGCAACCACTTTCCCGGTATGGTCCACCTCGGTGAGGGCACCGGTGGGGCAGACTGCAACACACTGTCCACAATAGGTACAGGGTGTATGCTCCAGGTTCATCTCAAAAGCAGGGGCAACCACAGCATCAAATCCACGGTTTACCGCATACAGCGCACCTACGGTCTGGAAATCATTGCACATGGTTTCGCACCTCCGGCACATAATGCATTTATCCAGATCCCTGATGATCGAAGGCGAGGTATCGAGCCTGTAGGTGGACATCTCCGCATACTCCTGACCCGGGACCTCCCTGATTCCCAGCTTCGCAGCCATATCCTGCAGATCACAATTCCCCGATTTTGCACAGATGAGACAATCCTTCGGATGGTCCGAAAGGATCAGTTCCATGACCGTCCTGCGGGCATTGATTACCCGCATGCTGTTGGTTTTCACCACCATTCCCTCAGCCACATCTGTGGAACAGGATGGAGCCAGGTTCCTGCGCCCCTCCACCTCAACAACACATATGCGGCATCCGCCGGGTTTGTTCTCTATGTTCAGATCCTTCAGATCCATGTAGCAAAGGATCGGAATATCTATCTCCAGCTCTTTTGCTGCCTTATAGATGGTGGTTCCTGCCGGAACTTCCACCTGTTTTCTATCGATTGTAAGTTTAACCAGACTCATCTCTAATATTCTATTTTAAGATCACTGCTTCGAATTTACACTTCTCCATGCAGGCACCGCATTTGATGCAGGTCTCCTGGTTGATAAGATGTGGCTCCTTTCTCTCACCACTGATGGCACCTACCGGACAGGCGCGGGCACAGGCGGTACAACCCACACAATTATCCTCAATGATAAAGTACTCCAGAAGATCCCGGCAAACCCCCGCCTGGCACTTCTTATCATTTACATGACTTTGATACTCATGGTAGAAGTTATCAAGCGTGGAAAGAACCGGGTTGGGTGATGACTGCCCCAGACCGCACAGGGATGTATCCTTGATCACTTCACTCAGGTTCTTCAGCCTGTCCAGGTCAGATGGTTCAGCTTTCCCTGCGCAGATGCGATCAAGCAACTCATACAGGCGTTTATTTCCAATCCGGCAGGGAGAACATTTACCGCATGATTCCTCTACAGAGAAATCAAGGAAGAACTTGGCTACAGAAACCATGCAATCATCTTCATCCATGATGATCATCCCTCCGGAACCCATCATGGAGCCATTGGCAACCAGGTTCTCATAATCGATGGGGGTATCCAGGTGCTTTTCTGTAAGACATCCCCCAGAGGGTCCACCTGTCTGTACAGCTTTAAATCCCTTTCCGTTCATGATCCCCCCACCAATTTCGAAGATCACCTCCCTGAGTGTAATGCCCATGGGAACCTCAACAAGTCCCACATTGTTTACCTTGCCTGCCAGTGCAAACACCTTGGTACCCTTCGATTTTTCAGTACCGATCCCTGAAAACCATTCGGCCCCTTTAAGAAAGATGACGGGGATGTTGGCATAGGTCTCCACATTGTTCACATTGGTGGGTTTCCCCAGGTAGCCGCTTTCGGCCGGGAAAGGTGGCTTCAAAGTAGGTTCACCCCTGAGCCCCTCCATGGAATGGATCAGGGAGGTCTCCTCGCCGCAGACAAATGCTCCGGCTCCATATTTCAGATCGATATCAAAGCTGAATCCCGTTCCGAAGATGTTGTCACCGAGAAAACCAAATTCACGTGCCTGGCCTATGGCGGTCTTCAGCCTTTCGATGGCCAGTGGATATTCGGCACGAATGTATATATAACCGGTAGCAGCCCCGATACAATAGCCGCAGAGCGCCATAGCCTCAAGTACCGAATGGGGATCACCCTCCAGGATTGAACGGTCCATGAAAGCCCCGGGATCTCCTTCATCCGCATTACAGACCACATACTTTTCATCGGAGTGATTCTTACTTGCGAATTCCCATTTCAATCCGGTAGGGAATCCTGCTCCTCCCCGTCCGCGGATCCCTGAATCTTTGACCATCTGGATGGCCTGGGCCGGTGTCATCTCACTCACCGCTTTTCCCAGCGCGAAATAACCATCCCTTTCAATATACTCTTCGATCCTTTCAGGATTAATTACCCCGCAATTTCTGAGGGCAATGCGAATCTGCTTTTTTGCCGGAACCCCGGTTTTCGTTGCAACCGTCATAGTTATTAACTGTAAGGTTCGTTAACTGTTTTATAATTTACCGGAATCACCCCTTCTACATCCTCTCCCAGCTTAATGAATTTCTCAATGATCAGATCTGCTTTCTGAACATTTACCTCTCCGAAAACCACAGGATCCCGGTTTGGCAGCGTCACCTCAATGGTGGGTTCAGCATAACAGTACCCCATGCAACCGGTTTTCGTAACCTGTGCATCCACACCACGTTTATCGAGGGCATTGACCATGAAATCCATGACCTCCGGAGCACCTGCAGCATTGCTACAGGTAGCCAGTGCTACTTTGACTATGACCTGTTGTTCTCCCGGTTTTTGTGCCTCCCGGAACTCTTTGAGCGACTCAAATGATTCAATCTTTGGCATGGCAATCCTGTTTATTTGTTCCTATCATTCTGATTTTCTGTCTCTTAAACCTTTTTGTGTTATTCTTTTCACACTACAAGCGCGCAGGTGTCACTGCTTTGTGATGCAAATATAGATGTTATTCCAAACAAGAGGGGAATTCTTCGTTATTCAAATAACAATATATATCGTTTCTAAATAGAATTCTCACCCGGAAGAGGGAATAAGTTATGAAATCTATCTGGTTTAATCGAGTTTTTGAACAAAAAACCCGGGTAACAGTTTCTTATTAAATGAGTCGAACCATGCCTGATCTGAACCGCTGTGAATGGAGTCAGTCTCATCCCGTTTACATTGCATACCATGACGAAGAGTGGGGCGTCCCGGTGCGTATTGACCGGAAACAGTTTGAATTCCTGGTGCTGGAATCAGCACAGGCAGGACTTAGCTGGCTGACTATTCTGAAACGAAGGGATGGCTACCGAAGGCTCTACGATGATTTCGATGCAGAGAAGGTGTCCCGTTATGATGAACAAAGGATCGTCAGCATGTTGTCAGACCCCGGTATTATCAGAAACCGGAAGAAGATCGAAGCTTCAATAAACAACGCCCGGAGATTTCTGGAGATCGCTGAACAGTACGGAAGTTTCAGCAATTACCTTTGGGGATTCAATGACGGAAACCAGGTGGTAAATAATTTTCGGCATTTGTCAGAGATCCCTGCCACTTCTCTCCTTTCGGATACCATCAGCAAGGATATGAAACAGCGTGGTTTTAAATTCATCGGATCGACCATTCTCTATGCACATTTGCAGGCCACAGGAGTGGTTAACGACCACCTCACCTCCT
>JBDLIQ010000001.1:0-89313 GCA_039714775.1 Bacteroidota bacterium | reverse complement strand
GTGTCACGCCCTTTGCAGAAAAGCAAAGCCCGCGCCACGCTACGGCGGCTTAGTTCCACCGTTCTGCTGCTTATCGCAACACCAATTTTCAGACAATTTTGAAGTTGCACTATAGTGAAACAAATCGTATATTTGTATCGTGAGCTCGAATATGAAATATAGGACCATCATTTTCTATAAAGACTATTTCGAGAAGTTCTTTACAAAGCAACCACAGAAAGTAAAGGATAAAATCATCTGGAACTTTAACCTCATTGAAGAGATAGAAAGGGTTCCAGAAACTTATCTGAAGCACATTGAATCGACGGAAGGACTGTACGAGATCCGCGTCAAACTAGGCCGTGATATTTATAGGATCTTCTGTTTCTTCGATAAAGGGAAACTGATAATTGCGGCGAATGGATTTCAAAAGAAAACCAAGAAAACGCCAAAGAAGGAAATTGAAATAGCACTTAGAATTAAACAGGAGTATAGAGATGAGCACAAAAAATAAGATGACACTTGATGAATTCAAGGAGAAGCATTACGGTGTCAAAGGCACAAAAAAGCGAGATGCTCTAGATGAGGGCTATGAAACCTTTAAATTAGGGGCATTGCTGCACGAAGCGAGAATAGAAAAAGGTATGACGCAGGCGGAGCTAGCAAAGAAGGTGGGCACTACCAAATCGTACATTTCGAAAATTGAAAACAACGTTAAAGAGGTACGATTATCTACACTTCAGAAAATTGTTCGCCTCGGTCTCGGGGGCAGCCTAGATCTATCTATCAAGCTCTAATTCGTTGAGTGCTCTTAAAGCACAATCTCTGAATATATCCCTGGCGGGCAGCAGAAGAATCACTAAAGCCGACCGGTAACGTGTGTCATGCACTTTCAGGATTTCGGTCCTGAGTATACTTCCTTTTCCAACTCAGGCATAGCGTATTATGCGGTGATGGCGGATCCACTGTTCGGCAAACGAGAGCAGCCTCTTCCAGTCACCCCTCTCAATTGCAACCTCACCGGGAGGCTGAAGTGTTGCCCGGGTTAACAGCGATTCCACCACATCACCTGGTTTCGCTCCCCTGCTGCTCTCTGCCAGAAACTCCATCCAATCCTCTCCGGTCAGGGATGCCACCTTCTCCCTTGGATAGACAGCCAGCGCAGTGATTTTCAGCAACCTGCTCAGGGAAAACAGTGCTTTCTGATCCGGTGTTTCGCCTGCCGATTGTTCAATCTCATTGAGTTGCTGCAGGGCCGCGACCCTGTAGCGGTTCCTTCTCCTGTGGATGACCCACCTGTATGCCAGGAAAACCAGGAGAAGCATCAGCAGTCCGGCCAAAACATACCATCCCGGTGCCGGGGGCCAGAATGGGACGGCATCCGGTGCAATCATCGGTTCAATACCTGTGATATGTATGGTATCCTGCATTGGGTTCAGCTAATTAATCGCTATTACATGTTTCCGGTTCTTCATCGCCGGGATTCAATTCACCAAGTGCCTGTTCCGGTGTTGGTTTATTCAGGTTGTTCACCCTTTTTCGGGCCTCTCTGACCTGTTTTGTCATGCTTTCTCCACTCCAGTCACCCGGCTCCTCACCGGCAAAAACAATCCGTTCCAGCTGGGCAAAACTGTTTTTCAAATCAGCATCACCCGCAGCACAGACAAAATTCTCAAATCCTGGACCGTAACGCTCAACCCTGTACCGGTCGTACCAGCCAATCAGGGCCTCCATCACTTTTGATGGGTCCCCCTCCCTGCTCACCTTTACCAGCTCCTCAAAATAGTACTCTTCCGATTCGATTGCAGCTACTCTTCGTTTTCTCACCGATGATGTGATTCGACGGACCACCCTGATCAACAGGTAGATGATAATCAAACCGGTCAGACCGGCCGCGGCCAGCTGCCACCAGTTCAATCCCATCCATTCAAAGGGCTCCTCCTCAATCTCCTCCCCCGTCTCCAGCAAGGCCTGCAGCGAATCCTGCATGGTGAGCAAAAAGTCCAGGTTCGGGTTTTCTGCAATGGAGATCTCCCGGGCCTCAATCGCGACGCTCTCTACCTTTTTGGAGCCGGGATCGTACCAGTAGAGTTTGATGCCGGGGATGGTAAAGGTACCCTCCGACTCCATCAGGTAGCTCCACGATTCGGTCCGGGTTCCTGTAAAGCTGTATTGGTTCTGTACATTGCTCAACCGGGCAGGTTTTGAGTATACATTGCCATAACCGCCGCCTTCCAGCTCCAATGGCGGGATCAGGGCAGCCAGGGCACCATATGCCTGGATGGTAATCCGGCGTTCACGTACATCCCCCTGCATCAGCTGCTCCATCGGTTTATCCCAATGTTCAAAAACCTGCACATTGTAGGCAGTCAGCCATTTTTCCATCTCTATCCCTTCCGGTGGTGGCTTTACAGTAAAGGTGCGCTCGGGCGATTTGATCACCCTTCGCTTGCCCTTGTAATCCCCTTCCGGAGGTGATTCAACCACGATGGTCAGTTGCGGCAGGCTGTTCTCCCCCAGCTTAAAGGGGTAGACTACAAATTTCTTCTCTATGGCGGGATAGGTCTTGTTCCCAATGGTCTTACGCATGGAGCCGGTACGCTGCTCGTAATCCACCATCATCGCCTCCGGAACCTGGATCTCACTGAATTCGGGAGGAGCGGTAAACCAGGTGCTGGTATAGACGGTAACGGTAACGATCAGGGGCTCTCCCACCACCACGCTCCGCTTATTGAACTGCACTGAGGCCCAGATACTGGCCGGTTTGGTTTCGGCCCGGACCATGGATGCTGACAGCAGAAGGAGCAGTGCCAGTGCAATGGATGCTATGTTACCACGTTTGTTCAGAGCGTTCAGGTTTTTGCTTTCGGTTTCTTAACTGGTGTGCAAACTTGCGGCGCAGGAAGATGGATGGGTCAGTGTCCACCTGGCGCAGCAGTGATTGTCTGGCCCCCTGCTGGTCGAATGGGGCAGGCTCTCCGCCCGTATCAAAAAAATCGATGGTGGACTCATCCACCTCTTTGGAACCCATCTCCTGGAGATCACCCTTCCCTTTAAATTTCTCATCGCTATCCTGTGCCTGCTCCTGATCCTCGGATATCTTACCTGGCTCTTCGAATTTGTCCGGCTTCGGCTTCTCATCTTTTGGTGCACCACGCTTCCGCTCTCCCGCGAGAAACAATGAATCGAGTACCACATCCACCCGCTCCAGGTTCTCCCGGGCCACCTCCAGCTCCGGATCCATCTCCAGTGCTGCTGCAAACGCCCCCCTGGCAGCTTCCACATCACCCATACGGGCATAGAGGACCCCCAGGTTGTAAAATCCTTCGGCATTGGTCTCCCGGCTGTAAGCCTCAGCTGCCTTCCCCAGCTCTCCTGCCTCTGCCCAGGCATACCCCTTCCGGTGCGCTGATTCAAACCTTTCAGCAGCCTCCTTTACCTCGCCCTTCTCATAGAGCTGTTGCCCCTGCTGATCAGGGCTCCGGAAAAGATCTGCCATGCTAAAATCGTTCCCGTCACTGCATCCGGGTATAATGAAGAGCAACCATATCCAGTGGACCATCCAGCCCCTGCGGAACCACAGCAGGCTCAATAACATAGCCGGAATCAGAAGCCAGTACCCGGCATCCTTCCAGGCAGTTTCGGCCTCTTCGGGATCGGCAATAAATTCAAGATTTTCACGAATGTGCATGGCCAGGATCTTCACATCGCTCTCATCCAGGGTCACTGTGACTATATTAACCTGCGGGGCATTTCCCAGCTCCATTAAGAGGGAGGGATCAAAACCGGCCACCACCGGTTTACCTGAGCGGTCCCTGACCACTCCCCTTCCCCACGGTATGGTCGCACCCCCGGGGGTTCCCATGATCATCACCTCTACCCTGGACCTGCCGGTGCTCTCCCTGATCCGCTCCAGATCCCCCGGTCCGACCCCGTCGGTTACCAGCAGGATAGAGCTGGGCGCTTCGATCCTTTGAAGCAGCGAATCGGCCAGATCAAGGGCATCATCCAGGTTGGTGCCCATCATCGGCATGATCCCCGGTCTGAGGGCCTCCATCTGACTACTGATGACCGGGTAATCTTTGGTAAAGGGCACCACGGTATGGGCACTTCCTGCATAGGCAACCAGTGCGGTCCTAATACCGGGCTGTGCATCAAAAAGGTCTTTAAGCTTCAGGCGGGCCCGCTCCAGCCGGTTGGGCTGTATATCTTCGGCCAGCATCGACCTGGAGAGGTCAAGCACAATAACCAGGGCAGCCTCGGTCCGGTTTCCTGGCTGCTCCCTCTCCTCCCAGGTGGGTCCTGCCAGTCCAACGATCATCAGGCCCAGAAGTAAAATCAGGAAGAGCCTAGGTAGCAGGAGGTGGCTCCTTGTTCCTTTTATAGTGATAAAGGGCAACAATGCTTTGGAGAAGGAGCGCTTCCACTCCTCCTTTCGCCTGAAACTGACCAGGAACATAAGGGCAATAGTAGCCACGGGGATAAACCCCCAGAACCATTGCGGGCGCAGAAACCAGAGATCCTGCCAGGAGAACGATATGACCAGTCCGCCCAACATATTATTCTTCAGGTTTGAAGCGGTGCAACAGAAACCGAAAGGTGGAAAAAAGACCGGCCAGCACATGGAAAAAGAGCACCATTCCAAAAGCTGCCATCAGTGGGTAGTAGAACAACAGGCGCCTGGGAATGTAATCCTCATCTTCATACTCGATAGGCTCCAACTCATCCAGAAGCGTGTAGATCTCCAATAGTCCTTCCCTGTCACTGGCCCGGAAATATTGTCCACCGGTGGCCTCTGCAATGGCCGTCAGCGTAGTCTCATCCAGTTCATAAGCCCCCGATGATACACTACCGATCCCGATGGTGTAGATGGTAATGCTGTCCAACGCTGCCATCCGGGCAGCCTGCAGGGGCGGCAGTTCACTGCCGCTGTCCTCTCCGTCGGTCACCAGCACCATCACCCGCTCCTGGATGCTGTCCGATTCGAACAGTTCGATCGCTTTTCCTATGGCATTACCGATCACCGTTTTGGATCCCGCAAGTCCAATCTCCGACTCCTCCAACAGGCTGCTAACCACCTGCAGATCGCTTGTAAACGGCACCTGCAGATAGGCCTGGGAGGCAAAGAGTACAAGCCCCATGCGGTCCCCCTCCCGCATTTCGATAAACTCATCCATCACCTCCTTCACCGCCTCCCAGCGCGTTGTACGCCCGCCATCGGCCGAGATCCAATCCCTGGAATCCATGCTCAGCGAAAGGTCCACATTGAGCAGCAGGTTGCGGGCCGTTTTGATCTGCTTTTCCGGTTCACCCACAAGCTGGGGTGAAGCCAGTGCTGTGATCAGGCAGATCCAGACCAGCCACATAAGGATCACCCGGAACCAGTTTCGCCCGGCCATGCGTATTCCTTTGGAGGGTTTCTCCTTTTTAACTTCCAGTACCTGTGAGAAGAAGGGTACAAAAAGCGCCTCGGTCCTCTGTTTTATGGAGGGAAGAAGGAGCATCAACAGAGGAAGGGGCAGCAGCCACAACACCCAGGGAACACCGAGTTCCAGCTGCTGACCGGCCACTATGTTAGTAAAATCAAACACTTGTATTTTCCATTCACTTCGAACTTTTAACTTTTAACCTTGTTGCTCCTCCCACCATCTTCCGCAATTGAGTAGATACCGGCTCTGTTGTATTGAATGTCAACAGAGGGATCCCAAACCGTTTCATCTGTGCAGCCAGATGCTGGTACAGTTCAGCCTGCCTCCTGTTTACGCCTTCATGGGCTCTTTTCCGACGGTCCAGTGAGGTCCTGAAAACCCCGTCGGTCAGCACCAGGTTGGCCCCGGGGAGCTTCTCCTCCATGGGATCGGACACCTGTGCAGCAATCAGGTCGTTGTGCCGGGAGAGCTGGATCAGGATCTTCATCACCTTGTCATCAAATCCCATAAAATCACTGATCACCACCACCAGGTAGTCATGGGTCACCAGCTGGTGTGCCTGCCGGAGGGCTTCCAGTAGCTGGTTCCCGCCCGCCTCTGCAGCTTTTGGGCCCAGTGCCTGGTTTCGCTCAGCCACCAGGTGCAAGATCCGCTGCACGCTTCTTCGATCCCGCTTGGGGGTCACATAGTCGAGGCTGGTGTCATCAAAGACAATACCCCCCACCCGGTCCCCCACCTCCAGCGTGCGCCAGGCTCCCAGTGCTGCCGCATGTGCAGCAACCACAGATTTAAGGTAGACCCGGCTGCCGAAAAACATGGAGGATGTCTGGTCCACGATCAGCAAAACCGGCCTTTCACGCTCCTCGGTAAAGACCTTGGAATGGGTCTCTCCCACCCTGGCGGTCACCCGCCAATCGATGTTCCGGATATCATCCCCTGCCACATACTTGCGTACCTCGTCAAAATCGAGTCCGCGGCCCCGCAGCCTGGAACGGTGCCGTCCCGACAGGAGACTCTGGATGGCGTGGCTGGGCAGAAAGCTGAATCCATGGGCATCGTGCTGCAATCCCACCAGGTCGCGCAGGGTCACATAGACCTCCGGAGGTCCTATTCTCTCTTTGCTGTCAGGTATAACTTCCCGGGGCATGATTGGTGATTGGTGAGTAGCTAGGATACAGCCACCAGTTTCAGCAACTCATCGATAATCTCTCCCTTACCGATCCCATCGGCGTTGGCCTCGTAGCTGGGTACAATCCTGTGCCGCAGCACATCGTGGATCACCGCCCTGATATCATCGGGCGCCACAAAATCCTTCCCGTTCATCCAGGCATTGACCCGGCCGCACTTCTCAAGGGAGAGGGAACCACGTGGGCTGGCGCCATAGTCAAGCCATGTATCGAGCTGTTCACTGAACTTCTCCGGAAAACGGGTGGCATTGATCAGGTCCACTATGTACTGCTCAATATTCTCTGATACATGGACCTGGTTAATCTCCTCCCGGGCCTGGAAAATGGTCTTTTGGGGGATCGCTTTGCTCTTTGCAGCCTTTTGTCCGGCTCCCGACTCTTCTCCCCTGACCAACCTCAGGACCTTTTTCTCCGATTCGGTATCGGGATAATGTACCATCACATGGAGCAGGAAACGGTCCATCTGCGCCTCTGGCAGCGGGTAGGTTCCCTCCTGCTCGATGGGGTTCTGGGTAGCCATGACCATAAAGAGATCCGGAAGCATATGAGTTTTCCCGGCTACGGTAACCTGCCGCTCCTGCATCGCCTCCAGCAGTGCAGCCTGCACCTTGGCCGGCGCACGGTTGATCTCATCGGCCAGGATCAGGTTGTTAAATACAGGCCCCTCCTGGAAGATAAACTTCTCTTCCGACTCGGGCTGGTACACCTCCGTTCCTGTGATGTCCGAGGGGAGCAGGTCGGGTGTAAACTGGATCCGGCTCAGTCCCGCATCCAGATTTTTCGAAAGACTGGTAATGGCCCTGGTCTTGGCCAGTCCGGGCAAACCCTCCAGCAGGAGGTTTCCCTCGGCCAGCAGGACCATCACGATCCGTTCGATGATCTTCTCCTGACCAATGATTGAGGTACCCATCCGCTCTTTCAGTTCCTTAACCGATTCCAATGCTGTTGATGCCACGATAGATAGGTTTTATTGTGAAAAAAAAGCTGCACCGGATAACAATCCACCCGATGCAGCCATCTACTTTTTATGATTTATTGTACAGGGATGCTCCCCGGGGTTACTTTGAGCTTCCGCCCTCCTGCAGTTTCTTCATCACTTTGTCCAGGCTGAAACTGGCAGCCTCCATACGCGGGGGATACTCCTGAAAGGTCATCAGGAACTGCCCCACGATATCCTGTGCAGGAACCAACAGGAACACATGGTCCAGCAACCAGTCATAATAAGTGTTGGAGGTGATGGTTGCCTGCTCAAACGGGTCACGGCGCAGGTTGAATATCAGCGGAACCCTCAGGGGTACAAAAGGATCTGCCCATACAGCCATGGTTCCGGCCGACCGCTGTTCCATAAAGATCATTTTCCAGTCATCATACCTCAGGGCGGTCAGATCGCCATCGTCGGAGAAGTAAAAGATCTCACGACGAGGTCCCTGGTCAGTTTCCCCTGTCAGATATGGAAGGAAATTATAACCATCCAGATGCACCTTGAAGCTTTTATCACCGGCTGTACTTCCTCTTAAAAGTTTTCCTTTGATATCCTCTTCCCCGGCAGCAGCCAGGAATGTGGGGAACCAGTCCTGTGTACACATAATTTCGTTTGATATGCTACCTGCCTTAATTTTACCGGGCCAGCGAACCATGGAGGGTGTTCTCCAGCCACCTTCCCAGTTGGTGTTTTTCTCACCCCTGAAAGGATTCACAGCTGCATCAGGCCAGGTATTCTTATGGGGGCCGTTATCGGTTCCATACTGAACGATGGTATTCTCAGCAATGCCCAGGTCATCCAACAACTTCAGTAATTTTCCCACATGCATATCGTGCTCCACCATCCCATCGGCATACTCATCCTGTCCGGAGATGCCGCGCAGTTCCTCTTTTACATGGGTCCGGAAGTGCATGCGTGTTCCGTTCCACCATACAAAAAATGGTTTTCCCTCCTCTACAGCCTTCTTTATAAATGCCACCGCTGCATCTGAACTCTCGTCATCAATGGATTCCATTCTCTTCTTAGTCAGCGGACCTGTGTCTTCGATCCTGCCGTCGGCGTATGAATGCATAACACCACGTGGCCCATATTTCTGTGCGAAATCTGGATACTGCTCCGGATCTGGATAATCGGGCAGCTCGGGCTCCTCTTCGGCATTAAGGTGGTAAAGGTTCCCGAAGAACTCATCAAAGCCGTGGTTGGTGGGCAAGTGCTCGTCCCGGTCACCCAGGTGGTTTTTTCCGAATTGTCCGGTAGTGTATCCCAGCGGTTTCAACATCTCTGCAATGGTGGGATCCTTCTCACTGATCCCCTCTTTTGCACCAGGAAGTCCCACTTTACTTAAGCCGGTCCGGAACACGCTCTGTCCCAGGATAAAAGTGGATCGTCCAGCCGTACAGCTCTGCTCCGAATAGTAATCGGTGAAGATCATGCCTTCATGGGCAATGCGGTCGATGTTGGGGGTTTGATATCCAACCATACCCATGGTATAGGCGGACACATTTGACTGGCCGATGTCATCACCCCATATCACAAGGATATTGGGTTTCTGGTTTTTGGATTTTTTCCTCTGTCCGAATGCAACAACGGTCACGAGAATCAATCCAACAACAAACAAGGTTTTTTTCATGACTAATGGTTAAGAATTAATATTAAGAAATCTCTGTTGAATTAGTTTTCAGGTAAAGCTCCAATGGGGAACTGCTCCATGATCTTACCGACAATCAGGTTGATGGTCTCCTCTGCCTTCCCCGCATCGCCTGAGATATCCTTCTCTCCCTGTCCGTACCACATCATCTCCTCATCACCCGGCACCACAATGGAGATGTTCAGTTTCCCTACGTAATACTCATTCACATCTGTGGTGCTATAGGCCGGACCAGTATTATAGTAATACCTGCCACGATAACCCCAATAGGATCCCCCCGCATAGGTAGTACTTGTTGAATAAGATTTTTCAATATCCACATCGGTAGCCCAGAGCAGGACCACATCGGGATCAGATTCAACCCGCTTCATCCCCCTTAGTTCCGCATTCAGCGCAATGGCCTCTTTGATCCGGTCCCGGTTCATGGGGTTGATCCTGAACTTATTGGCCTGGTGATCCTCCTCATTTACAAAGTGGACCACTTTGAAGGTTTCGAATCCGGAAAAGTCGGCTCCAGATTTTGTGTCGGTAATCACTTTTACCGGGGAGCATCCGGCCATCATAAGAAGGGCCGTGATCAGGAAAGCAATTGTCTTTACAGGTTTCATTTTTTTCTTTTTTTCAAATGATGTTGGAGTTAAATCACATTTATAACAAGTATCACAATGAAGTTGTTCAAGTGTAGCTCTTCAATTCCGGAACCTATTTAAGCTCATATTCGATCCCTAACATGGTAATGGCCCAGTCGTTTTTCTCCGCATCCACCGAAAGGGGCCTGCTGTCATAACTGTAATAGAAAGACCACTTCAGAAAGAAATCGGTGAATACCTCCCACTTCAGGCTGGAATCGATCTCATTACGCACCCTGCCAGGATCGCTCAGGCTGGGCAGCACATTTATATGAAAATTGAATGAGACCTCGGGGGCATCATAAATATAGATGGAGTATTCACCCACAAAAACTGTCTCCAGGTTATTGGCAGTAAGGTCCATGGACCACTCTCTGTTGGCAAGAAGACCCGCACCGGCATCGAGACGCATCCGGTTGGAGTAGATCAGGCTGTTGCCTCCACCAAACTCAATACTGGTCCTCAGGTCAAGATCCAGCTCAGAGTTCTCTTCAGCTGTAAACTGTGCCACCAGGAACCACTTTTTGGGCAGGTACCTCTTGTAGTTTGTCCCTCCCTTTTGCCGCTGGTCCCTCCCCGAAACCGGATCATTTGTCACATTGCCGTCATAAAAGAGCCCCATGTGGTTTTTTTCAGCATCGTAATCCAGTGATCCACTCAGGTTAAACTGCATCACTTCGCTCGCCTTTGCATAGCTGAATCCTGAACTGAATTGCCCGCCCAGCCTGTCAATAAAGCGCTCCGCCACCGGGGTAAGGGAGACAATCCTCACAAGGTAGACCCACATGGGGATTCCGCCGATGGGACGAATGGTACCGGTGCCATCATCATCTCCAAAATGGATCTGACCATACATGATATGCCCGTCATCCAGTACGATACGCATGGTATTCAGAACCATTACACTGTCCACCGTGTTCCATTCAATCTTGATGGTTCCTGCATCATCGGTATTAAAACGCATTTGATTGTTAGTTAGCTCCAGCACCTCCCCGGTTACCCGGTCACCATTCTGAAAATAGATGGTATCGATATTGAGCCCTCCCCATGCTGCATGGCTGACTGCCAGCAAAAAAATAGCTAGTATGGTGCGGATCCGGTTCATGAGTTGCAGCACATTTACATTTATAAGTTCCACAGATCGGGACGCAGGATCTTTATGGGCCGTTTGGTAATAAACCTTTTCACAATGTTAAAACGGATGTTTCCTGTATTATACCCCATCCAGTTCCCTTCATGCCCCACCCTGTTGGTCATGGAAAAAGAGATGAAGCTCATGCCCACATAGTAGCTCTTGCTGTTGTAGCCGAAAGAGATCCGGGTGGAGTTGTTGAATCCGACAGTGAATCTCGAAAACTGGGTCTCCGAAGTGGGTGTATAGTGAATCCAGTTGTGCCCCCCGGAGATCCCAACCACGGTTGAGAGAGAGAGGTAGAGGTTCTTCTGCCAAACAAAAGTGTAGGCATACCCGCCATTAAACCCAACGTTGATAATATCCGACTGGTTAAAGGGGTGGTTGTTAAGGTACCCAATGGGCGGAATGTCTCCCCCAACTGTGGCTGAATCGGTCATTGCCAGCATCCAGTATGCCTCCATCCCTGCAATGGGTGACCCTGCACTCTTGCGCTGAAACTCATTCTGCACAAAAGATGCCTTGTAGGAGTACCTCTTCGAATTAAACAGGTACTGGATATTCAATCCCACCAGGTTGGTGCGCATGTCGCCCCGTTGTGGCATAATCAGCTCCCTTGGCAGATGGGGATAGACCTGCTCCGGGTTCGATATATAATACCCCTTGTTCCACTGCATGTAGAAATCCACAATGTAGCTCCTGAAAATAGTATGACTCTGAAGATCAATATATTTTGACTCTCCATATAGATCCTCATCCACATTGATAAATGGAAATTTGATGGCCAGGTTCAGGGTCATAAAGCTATAGGTATATCCAATTCCCAGCAGGAGGTTGTCGTTGGTCCTGTATTTGATCCATGGATTGAGTAGTCGCTCGGAGAGGTTGTAGCCATTCTGTTTCCTGGAGAGATAGAGCCTGGTTGTGAGCTCATTCCTGTAGGCAGTAATATAACTGGTATCGTACTTGATCAGGTTGCTCTCATCGAATAGCTGCGCCTTACCCTGCCCGGGGATCATGAAGAGTAAAAAAAGTATGAAAACTGTAAAACAAGCACTTTTCATAAGAACAAAAATAGCATTGTTATCGAATCTTTAATACCAAATGATGCACTAATGCCTATATTTACTCTCATGAAAAAGGTGTTTTATCTGGTTTTTATATTGCTGTTGGCAGGCCAGGGTGTAGTGAAAGGACAGGCCGCACTTCTGGTGCTGATCTTCGGAGAGAAGGTGGCAAGCGAGAACTTCTACTTTAGCCTGAAAGTAGGGGCCAACTACTCCATGGTTAATGGAGTGGAAGAGGGAAGCAACAGGTGGGGACCCAACTTCGGACTGGTGAACAACATCAAACTGAGTGAAAGATTCTTTCTCACACCCGAGTTCCTTGCCCTTTCGCCCCGGGGGGTGACCGATGTACCCATTCTAACCACCGGGAATCCCGAACTGGATGCCCTGCTTGGTAACGTTCCCAGTTCAACGGACCGGAAGCTGAATTATATCGATGTCCCGGTATTGCTGAAAATGAAGCTGGGAGAGAGGTGGAGTCTTTCAGCCGGTCCACAGTTCAGCTACCTTACAGGGGCGGTGGATATCTACGAGTCCAGTCCGATCAACGGTACCATACTCACTACCGAAATTGATATCAAAGATATAGTCAGCAGGTATGATGTGGCTGCCGCAGTGAATATCACTTTCAAGGTATCCGAAACCATTGCCGGAAAGGGCATGAACCTATACATCCGCTATACACAGGGTTTTATTGATATCTCAACAGATAATGAGATCCGTCACACCAATTCGACTTTTCAGTTCGGAGCCTCATTCCCGTTTATTGAAAAGCAGGATGGCGATAATTGACCCTGTTTTTCAACCTCCGGCGAACCGAAACCGATCTTATTCGTTATAGTGCTATAATACTTCAAAACATGAAACAGAAAATAGAAAAGCTACTCATCGCAATCCTCATAGTAAGTGTGATGATTTCCGTTCAGGACCTGAGGGGCCAGGCGATCGAGATAAACAGTTTTGCAGGCTGGCAGTTCGGAGGGACCGCCCGGTTGTATGATGGCGATTTCAGGATCCAGGATGCCATGAACTACGGGGGAAAGATCGCCGTGGGCATGTCCTCCACCACCTATGCAGAGATCTCATACATGCGTGCTGATACCGAAGGACGGTTCTACCCCATCTTTGGCACCGTCTCTGAAGTGGTACCGTTCAGCTCCAACTACATCCATGTGGCTGGTTTGCAGGAGGTCCATTTTGGTCCGGTAGCACCCTTTACCACCATTGGTTTGGGGCTTGCTGTCTGGAGTCCGAAAACCGCACAGCTGAACAGCAAGACCCAGTTCAGCGCCACACTGGGTGCCGGATTGAAGATCTGGCTTACCGATTTCCTGGGGATTCGCCTGCAGGGCTCCATGCTGATGCCCATGGTATTTAATGGATTTGGATTTGGTTGTGGAATAGGTACCGGGGGCAGTAGCTGTGGCAGTAGTGTCTACACACGGATCACGCCGTTCCAGGGAGAGTTTTCCGGAGGAATCATTCTGAAACTTACCCCCAATTAATGCGCAGAGGACGGGACGCCAAACCGCACATCGGGATCTTCGGCAGAAGGAACAACGGGAAATCGTCACTGATCAACTGCCTGGCCGGTCAGGAGGTGGCCATTGTCTCCGGTGAACCAGGCACCACCACCGATCCTGTAAAAAAATCGATGGAGATCTTTGGAATTGGTCCTGCTGTGATAATCGATACAGCCGGAGCAGATGACAGAGGTGAACTGGGTAAAAAGCGGGTGGCAAGAACACGCGAGGTGATCAGAAGCATCGACCTGGGAATCCTGGTGCTGGCCGGGAATCTGTATGAAGAGGCAGAAGCGTCGATCGTAAAGCAGTTTGAAAAATGGGAGGTTCCCTACCTGGTGATCCACAACAAATCTGATCTTGAACCTGTTGATCATAAGCTGAAAAAGAGGATAGAGAAAGAGAGCGGCCACATGGTATTCAGTTTTTCAACACTGGACCCACACAACCGGGAGGGGCTCATTGAACAGATCAGATTGGCCATTCCCGAAACAGCCTACCTCACCAAATCAATGGTTGGGGAGATCATCTCCCGGGGCGATCTGGTATTGCTGATCACCCCCATTGATACAGAAGCTCCCGAAGGCAGAATGATCCTCCCCCAGATGCAGGCCATCCGGGATATCCTGGATAACGATGCCATTGTCGTGGTGGCCAAGGAGCAGGAGGTGGATACACTGATGAAGACGCTCCGCCCCAAACCTTCACTGGTCATCACCGACAGCCAGGTATTTAAAAAAGCAGATGCCTCCATCCCCGATGAGATCCCACTCACCAGCTTCAGTACCCTGCTGGCACGATATAAAGGGGATTTTGAGCACTATCTGAAAGGGACTCCCCACCTGTCAGACCTGGAAAACGGCGACCGGATCCTGATTCTGGAATCATGCACACACCAGGTCACATGTGATGACATAGGCAGGGTGAAGATCCCCGGGTGGCTCTCCAATTTCTCCGGAAAACAACTTGAATATGAGGTGGTTGCCGGACTGGACAAGATCCCCGGAACCATCAGCGATTACAGCATGGTGATTCAGTGCGGGGGGTGCATGATCACCCGGAAGCAACTGATCAACCGCCTCAAACCGGCCATTGAAGCCGGAATCCCGGTCACCAATTACGGCATGGCCATTGCCTACATGCACGGGATCTACAACAGGGCCATCGCCCCCTTTGTGAAGCTGGAGACCGGTTCATAAACCTACCTGTAAATGAGAGACTGATATGGAAGTGAAGGAGATACTGAAGAGGGAGCAATTTGGACGGGATGAGATCATCAGACTCCTCGAAGCCACCGGCGAAGATCAACAACTGCTGTTCAGAAAAGCTACAGAGGTGAAACTGCGTGAAATCGGTAACCTGGTCCATTTCAGGGGACTGGTGGAGTTCTCCAACATCTGCGGGAAGGACTGCTACTATTGCGGCATCAGGAGGTCCAACAGCGAGGCGCACCGCTACAATGTGACCGATCAGCAGATCCTGGACGCTGCCCGGTTTGCCCATGAGAACAGTTACGGTTCATTGGTTTTACAGTCCGGCGAACTGGAGTCCCCCGCCTTTACCGGCAGGATCGAACAGCTGTTGAAAGAGATCAAAAAGCTTTCAAATGGAAAACTGGGGATCACACTCTCCCTGGGGGAACAGAAAGAGGAGGTGTACAGGCGCTGGTTTGAGGCCGGGGCACACCGCTACCTGTTGAGGATCGAAACTTCCGACCCTGAACTATATAAGCAGTACCACCCCACCGACACCCTTCACGACTATGCCCGAAGACTCACCTGCCTGAAGACCCT
This sequence comes from Bacteroidota bacterium, assembly GCA_039714775.1. Lineage (GTDB taxonomy): Bacteria > Bacteroidota > Bacteroidia > Bacteroidales. Next base: position 73,944 of record JBDLIQ010000001.1, on the reverse strand, counting down.
TCAGCGGATCGGGTACCAAACCGGCACAGGGGTGATGATAGGCCTGCCCTTCCAGGATACCGGGCACCTGGCCGACGACCTGCTCTTTATGAAACAGTTCGATGTGGACATGGTGGGCATGGGCCCCTACATCGAACACCAAAACACACCACTCTTCCAATACCGAAGTGATTTGCTTCCTATCCAGGAGCGGTTTGACCTCTCACTAAAGATGGTTGCCATTCTGAGGATCCTGATGAAGGACATCAACATTGCCGCGGCCACCGCCCTGCAGGCCATCGATCCGCTGGGCAGGGAGAAGGCCGTTAAGGTGGGTGCCAACATCATCATGCCCAACATCACACCGGGAAAATTCAGGAACGACTATGCCCTTTATGAGAACAAACCCTGTGTGGACGAGGAGCCCGAAGAGTGTATGAATTGCCTGGATGTACGTATCCAGCTGGCCGATGGTGAGATCGGCTACGGGCAGTGGGGCGATTCAAAGCATTACGACAGGCGGCTGGCCGGAGATTGATCAAACAATTCCGGCAGGTCAACTTATGCCGCTGCCATACCGATGCGTTTATCTCGTCTTAACCCGAAAAAGATCACCACACCACCGGTAAAGAACATCAGCAGGCTGTAGATGGCCGGAGCAATGGCAAGTTCTGTGCTCCCCAGCAGCACCACGGCCACCGAGATGGCCAGTGTTCCGTTCTGAATTCCCGATTCGATGGAGATGGAGATGGCCCGGCTGTCCTTGATCCTGAAGAGTTTTGCCGTAAAATATCCCACCGTCATGGTGGTCATGTTAAGCAGCAGTGCGACAACTCCCGCCTGCTGGAAATAGGAGACCATGTTCGCTCTCTCTTTAAGCACAATACCGATGATCACAAGTGCCAGTACAAGTGCTGATGCAATCCTGACCGGCCTGGCCATTTTAAGGGCAAATCCTTCGGCATGCTTCCTGATCAGCATCCCAATCACGATGGGTATAATGATGATAACAAAGATCTGCTTGATGGAGTCGATCACATCCAGGCGGATCATCTGTCCCTGCTCAAGAAAATGGACCAATGCAAAATTCACAATAAAAGGGATGGTCAGGATGGTGATAAAACTGCTCAGTGCAGTCAGGGTGACTGAGAGTGCCGTATCTCCCTTGGCCAGGTGGGCAATCAGATTGGAGGTGGGACCGCCAGGACAGGCTGCCAGGATCATGATCCCAATGGCAATTTCGGGTTTCAAAGGAAAAATCACTACAATCAGAAATCCGATGAGCGGAAGCAGAATCAGCTGGTTCACCAACCCCACAATAACCGCTTTCGGATAGAGCATGATCCTTTTAAAATCGTCAGCCACAAGCGATAGCCCCATGCCAAGCATGATGATCACAAGCGAGGCGGCAAGCACAATGGTTGAAGCTTTATCCATGATGTTTAGTTTTGTTAGTTTTGTATTTCAAGATTGCAATTATACATGTTTTATAACACATTCACAACATGAGAAAAGGGCGATTGTTCACTCTGTTATCATTTATCATACTGGTTCAAAGCTGTTCACATGGAGAAAAAAAATCCGGCATTACACCTTCTGAGCCTCTCCTTCTGACCATTGAACAGGCCAACAACCTTGCTGAGCTACCCCTGGCCTGCATGCAGACTGTCTATCCCAATAAGCTGGGACAGATCCTTGGGAGCAAAGAGGAGCTGGGAGAACCGCATACGCTTCATCCCGCCTTCTTTGGTTGTTATGACTGGCACTCATCGGTGCACGGCCATTGGTCGCTGGTCAAATTACTGAAGCTTTTTCCGGAGCTGGATCAGGGAGAAGAGATCCGAAGGAGACTCATTGAAAACATCTCGGAAACCAATATCCGGACAGAGGTGGCCTATTTTCAGGGGGAACATGCCGGATCATACGAACGAACCTATGGCTGGGGCTGGTTACTGAAACTGGCAGAAGAGTTACATACCTGGGATGATCCCCTTGCACGGGAGCTTGAGATAAACCTGCAACCCCTGACCCAACTGATCGTGGAGAGGTACATCGATTTCCTGCCCAAACTGAATTACCCCATCAGGGTGGGTGAACATACCAATACGGCATTTGGATTGTGCTTTGCCTGGGACTATGCCAGCACCCTTCAACACGAGGAGCTAAAGGCTCTCATCCGGGAACGGGCCCTGGACTTCTATGGGTCTGACAGAGGCTGCCCCATTGACTGGGAACCCGGCGGGTATGACTTTCTCTCCCCCTGCCTGGAGGAGATCGATCTGATGCGCAGGATCCTGGACAGGGATGAGTTCACAGGGTGGATGGATCAGTTCATGCCACAGCTTTTATCAGAGGATTTCATGCTGGAACCGGGAGAAGTTTCAGACCGGACCGACGGGAAGCTGGTGCACCTCGACGGACTGAACTTTAGCAGGGCATGGGTGTTTTACGGACTGGCGGCACAATACCCCGCTTACAGTCACCTGGTCGGACTGGCCAATACACATGTGGCCCATTCACTCCCCAACCTGGTGGGCGATGACTACGAAGGTGGTCACTGGCTGGGCTCATTTGCCATATACGCTTTGAACAGATAATATATTGACCATGGAAAGGGATGAGATCAGGCAAAATATCCTGAAAGAGATCGTGAAGGTTGAAAAAAGAGTAGCTGAGTATAAAGAGCTGACACAGCCTGTGGAACCCGATTGTGCCATCGGGCGCATCTCCCGTATGGATGCAATCAACAATAAAAGTGTGACTGAAGCATCTTTGCGGCAGGCTGAAGAGAAATTGAGAAACTTACAACGGGTATTGTCACAGGTGGGAACCGGCGAATTCGGCATCTGTATTCAATGTGGCAACCCCATTCCAACTGCAAGAATTCTTTACAGGCCGGAAAGCCTGACCTGTGTTAATTGTGCGAAATAGTTGTACCTTTGCACCCTTTTTATGATCACAGTTGCAGGTTTAAGAATTCAGTTTGGGAAGCAGGTATTGTTCCAGGAGGTAAATATGAAATTTACATCCGGGAACTGCTATGGAGTTATCGGGGCCAACGGTGCAGGAAAGTCCACCTTCCTGAAGGCGATCTCGGGAGAGATCGATTCCACGGCTGGACACATCTCCCTGGGGCCCGGTGAGCGGCTGTCGGTATTGAGCCAGGATCACTTTGCATATGATGAATTCACGGTGCTTCAAACCGTATTAAAAGGACATACCAGGCTCTGGGAGGTGATGCAGGAGAAGGATGCCCTCTATGCCAAAGAGGATTTTTCCAACGAAGATGGCATCCGCTCTTCCGAACTGGAGGAGGAGTTTGCAGATATGGATGGCTGGAATGCCGAAAGCGATGCCGCCACCCTGCTGAGCAACCTGGGAATCAAGGAGGCGCTGCACAACACATTAATGAAAGAGCTGAGCGGGAAGCAGAAGGTAAGGGTGTTGCTGGCCCAGGCACTCTTTGGAAAGCCCGACAACCTCCTGCTGGATGAACCCACCAACGACCTGGACCTGGATACGGTAACCTGGCTTGAGAACTACCTGGCCAATTATGAGAACACCGTGCTGGTGGTCTCCCACGACAGGCACTTCCTGGATACCATCAGCACCCACACCGTGGATATCGATTTTGGCAAGATCCAGATGTTCGCCGGGAATTACAGCTACTGGTACCAGAGTAGTCAGCTGGCACTGAGGCAGCAGCAGATGCAGAACAAGAAAGCAGAGGAGAAGAAGAAGGAGCTTCTGGAGTTCATTGCACGTTTTAGCGCCAATGTGGCCAAATCGAAGCAGACCACCAGCCGTAAAAAAATGATCGAGAAGCTCAATATTGCGGATATTCAGCCCTCTACCAGGAAGTACCCGGGGATCATCTTTACCCCCGAACGTAAGGTGGGTGACCGCATACTGGATGTGACCGGCTTAAGTGCAAGTGTGGATGGGACCGTGCTGTTCAGGGATGTGGAGTTTCAGGCCAACAAGGGGGATAAGATTATTTTCTTATCAAGGGATCCCAGGGCCATGACTGCCCTTTTTGAGATCATCAATGGCAATCAAAAAGCAGACAGAGGCAACTATCAATGGGGACAAACCATCACTTCGGCCTACCTGCCCCTCTCCAATTCAGCGTTCTTTAAGAAAGATATAAACCTGTTCGACTGGCTCTGCCAGTTTTCAGATGATTCTTCTGAAGCATATATACGCGGATACCTTGGGAAAATGCTCTTCTCCGGAGAGGATATCTATAAACGGGTTGCCGTGCTCTCCGGTGGGGAGAAGATGCGTTGCATGATCTCCAGGCTGATGCTCGCCAATGCCAATGCACTGGTACTGGATACACCCACCAACCACCTCGACCTGGAGTCGATCCAGTCATTCAACAACAGCATGATGAAGTATCCCGGAAACCTGTTTATGTCGTCTCATGACCATGAGTTTATTCAGTCGGCCGCCAACAGAATTATTGAGCTTACACCGGGCGGCATCATCGATAAGCTGATGGATTACGACGACTATATTGAGGATGAGGCGATCCAGGCCCTCAAAGAGAAATTGTACAGCCGCGGGAATTAACCGATCTCTTTCTGACTGTGGGAGTTGATAAACAGGATATTTCCCAGTCCATTGTAATCCTGGAAGAGCTTCGCACCCTCGTGTTTCAGAAGCTCGCTGTGGAACCCGATGATGGTAAGACCGGCATTGACCGAATGCTCCCTGATCAGCTCTTTAGTGGAACGGCCCTGCATTTCAGTAATAATCTGGATGTTCCTGGAGGTGATGGGCAGCCGCCCCTCTTTTACAAGCTGCTCAAGGATCTTCCGGTCCTCCTCCTCCTGCTCTTTCTTACAGATATCGAAAATGGTAATTTTACTTTTGCGCCAGAGGGGATGTCCCTGGATGATAAAACTGAGCAGGATCATCAGGTTTGAATTCTCATAATCATGGCTGCTGATCCACAGATGGATGCCGTTTTTGAAAGCGATGGAACGTTCCGAGCTACCCAGAATGCATACGTCGAAGTTCCCGGCATTCACAAGCGGGAAGTTCTCCACGATCTCCTCCAGGGTTTCGGGATCCTCCCTGCTGTACTCGAAGATCACCATGTTGTTCTCCATGCCTGAGATCCCCGGCAACTGAATGGCCTGGGCAACCGCCGATGTATAGGAGGGCGAGATCATGGTATCCACAAAGACATGGCTCCCTTTTCCCTTGAATGTCTTGATAAGCCTGTCCAGTTCCAGCCCCGATCGCTCCCTGCTATCTTTGGAGTAGTAATCCTCAATCAGGTGAATGTAGGTTCCAAATCCGTATTTGTGGCTGATCCAGTTCAGGAGCTGGAATGCCTTATCCCTTTTAAACGAATCGGTGGAGATGCAGATGGCACTTGGCCTCCACTCCTTATTGGCCCTTGATTTCCGTGTCTGCTGCAGATAGACCTGGAGCTTGCGGTTCAACTGAAACAGTGCATTGGTAAAGATGGAGACCAATCCTTTCCGGTCCCTGTGGTAATGGTTAATGTAGAGGTAGAGCAGGGCCATGATCAGGATGGCGACCAGGGCAAACAGGGCATTGATCTTAAACATGACCCAGATGGAGGCGATAAATCCCAACAGGGAGAGGTACCAGCGTGAACTGAATGAGGGTCTGTAGGAGGGGGAAGAGCCAAAATGGTGCAGAAAGGAGATCAGGCAGAGGGAGCCGTAGGAGACCAGAAAGAACATGCTGATGATCCCGGCCACTTTGTTCACATCCCCTATGATCACAAAGACCAGTGCGATGGCAACGGTTACCAGTGTGGCATTGAAAGGCTCTCCGGCCTCACCCCTGCCACGGCCCAGGAAGATATTCAACCTCCTGGAAGGAAAGGAGCGGTCCGAGGCCAGTGCCTGGAGTGTCCGGGGTGCCACCAGGATGGAGCCGATGGCCGATGAGAAGGTGGAGGCTGCCAGCCCCAGGGGGATGACCAGTGCACCTGCGATGGCAATATCACCCATCACCAGCTGATTGGATGGGTCGCTCAGCGCCTCCGGACTTGCAGAGGTAGTCAGCTTATAGACGATAAAGAAGTAGACCACCATGCCGGTCACCGTGGCCAGGATGGTCCCAAGAGGGATCGATCTGCCCGGCCTTTTCAGGTCACCCGACAGCCCCACCCCTGCGGTCATTCCGGTGAAGGCGGGGAAGATAATGGCGAACACAAGGAAAAACTGATCCATATCACCCCCCTCGGCAGAGAGGAACGAAAAGGTGTTGGTGGTGCTGTATTCCGTTTTTCCCAGGAAAAACAGCAACAGGGAGATCAGCAGAATGGCCACCACGAAATAGAGGGTCTTCATCCCCACCGAGGCCCCCCTCTTCAGGATCAGGACGGAGAGTCCGATCATGGCCGGCAGACTGATCACCTGGCGGGGCAGTGTAAATTCATACCTGGCATTTACCCAATTGAACAGGGACTCAAAAGCCTCGGTAAAAGCAATGATATAGAAAGCCACACTGATGGCCTGTGAGATAAAGAGGGCAAAGCCGATGGTGGCCCCGATGTTCATCCCGAATGAACGGGAGATGATAAAATACTCACCTCCACCCTCCACCCTTTTGTTGGTGGCAATTTCGGAGATGGCCAGGGCTGTGGGAATGGTCACCAGGTGCCCGAGCATAATCACGCCGATCACCCCCCAGAAACCGAGCGTCCCCACCGCAAATCCGAACCGCAGGAACAGAATGGCCCCCAGGATCGTAGCAATTGCTGTGAAATATACAGGAGCGGTACCGAATGACTTTTTTGAGGTGTTGGCCATATCAATCTACAATTAACGGAAAAGGTAAATATATTAAAAATATAGGTCCCGCTCCCCCTGCTTTACCCTCTCAAGGCGCTCTTCCAGCTTCACCCTGAACTTGTCATCATCCAGTTCATCAACGTTTTTCCGGATCAGACGGTAACCCTTCTCTTTGATCCCGTTCCGGCCATAATCCTCCAGGTATTCGGCCAGGGTGAGGATGGCATTGGGTGTACAGTACCTTTTAATAAAACCGGGGACAGAAAACTCCATGAAGTGCTCACCGGTACGGCCGGTACGGTAGCAGGCTGTGCAGAAGGAGGGCAGGTACTCATTTTCGATCAGATCGTCCATCACATCGGCAAGCGAGCGGCCGTCGTTGATCTCGAATTGCTCTGAATCCAGATCCTGTTCTTTATCCTTCTCTGCATACCCTTTCATCTCGATCTTTGTTCCGCCATCAATCTGGGAAACACCGAATTCAAGCACTTCATCACGGATCTCAGAAGGTTCGCGGGCAGTCAGTATAAGCCCGGTGTAGGGTACCGCAAGCCTCAGGATAGCCACCATCCTGGTGAAATCTTCATCGGTCACCTTCCATTTTGGATCATACATCATATTGGAAGCCCTCTTCAGCCTGGGAAATGAGATGGTATGGGGGCCCACATTGTAAACCGCCTCGAAATGGTTCACATGCCGGATGAGTCCGAGGAGCTCAAAACGCCAGTCATACAGTCCGAAGAGCGCCCCGATCCCCACATCATCAATCCCCGCCTCCTGCGCCCGGTCCAGGGCAGAGATCCTCCAGTCATAGTGTTGCTTCACACCGCCTGTATGGTATTTGGCATAGGCACCCCTGTGGTAGCTCTCCTGGAACACCTGGTAGGTGCCAATTCCAGCCTCCTTCACCGTTCTGAAGCCATCAATATCCAGCGGTGCCGCATTAATATTGACCCTCCGGATCTCCCCGTTTCCTTTTTTTACCTTATATACGGTACGGACAGTTTCCGCAATATAATCTGCATTGTACCGGGGATGCTCCCCATAGACCAGGATCAGTCTTTTCTGTCCCATATCTTCAAGGGTTTCCACCTCCGCAACCAACTCCTCCCTGGTCAGGGTGGTCCGCTTCTGCTCCTTGTTGGCAGCCCTGAAACCACAATATTCGCAGTTGTTGATACAGAGGTTCCCCACATAGAGTGGTGCGAACAGGACAATTCTCTTGCCGTACACCTGCTCCTTGAGTTGCCGGGCCCCCGCCTTGATCTCCTCCACCAGTTCGGGATCGGTGGTATTCACAAGGACGGCGGTCTCCTGCATGGAGAGCCGTCTCTTGCTCAGTGATTTTGCGATAATCTCCCGGACAACATCCCGGTTTGGAGTGGCATTTTGCAGCATCTCCTCAATCTCCTTTTCAGAGATAAAAGGATGCATCGGTTTGTCTTCAATGGCATAAACCTGCGGATCGTAGATCATGGTTGTTTCTCTTTTCGTTCAGTTACTCCTCCGGATCAGATGTTAAGTAAGACTCCTCGAAGCCGGAACAACCAACTTCTCAGCACCACAAAAGTATGTATTGTTATTTGGATAACAAAGACTTTTCAACTTTATTTATGAAGGAGTGAATTGTTTTCATAAAACATTATGTACGTTTGTCCCAGCCATGTATTTCAGATCACTTATCCCGGCCCTTCTGCTGTTACTGAGCACCGCCTCAGCAGTGTATTCACAGGATGCCAGGCTCTCCTACAACCTGGTGCCCGGAAAACATTATATCCTGGATATCGATATTCAGCAAACCACAAGCTCCGAATCGATGAACAGTGAGGATATCAGCATGTACAGCCGGATGAAATTGGAGTTTCTGGTCGACTCTGCCGCTCCTTCGGGGCTGATCCATATGACAGTTCGCTACCACGACCTGCTGCTCTCCATGCTTGCTCCGGGAATGGGGCTTGATATCAACTCCGGGACGGGACAGAATCCCATCCTCTCCAACCTTATTGATACCCTGGCGAACCAGCGCTTCAGGGTATCGATGCGCGAATCGGGGGAGCTGCACTCCGTAGAGGGACTCCATGAAATCTTCACATCAATGGCAGCCTTCCCGGCTGGTGACACAAACAGACTGAAGGTGATCCACTCCACCATCAACGAAGCGTATGGTCCCGACGCCTTTGAAAGCCTGTTCAACCTTTTGATCACCATCTACCCCAACGTCCAGCCCATTAAAAACTGGACCAGGGACTTCACCTACTACCTCAACAGCAAACCGGTTCAGATGGCAAACAGGTTTTTCCATACTCGCACGAGCGAGGAGTTGGTGACCATCCAGGGAATGGGCATGCTCAACTCCCTGGAACCATTCACCGACAACATTGCCCTGGGCGAGGTGCAATCGACCGTATCGGGTTCCCAGACCTACGATTTCCAGGTTGAGCGAAACTCCGGCTGGCTGGAGAAGTGTCTCTCCAGGCAGCGTGTAAAGGTTGAAACAACCATCGTAAAGAGCACACGTCTGCCCGAAGGATTGAAGATCCCCTCCTATACCGAAACACTGTTTGATGTAAAAGGCTACATACAATAACAGATGAAGCACTCTATACCTCCCGTTCTGACACTCCTTGCAGTCCTCCTGATGTTGCCGGTGCAACTGCAGGCACAACCTTACAACCACGCGGGAGGGGTCAGGGCCGGCTATACCAGCGGGATCACCTACAAAGGCCTCTTTCTTCACAGCATGAATGGAGTGGAGATCGATGCAGGCTATAACAACCACGGCCTCAATCTGTCGGCACTCTACGTGATGCACCGGGAGGTTTCCACCAGCAGCCGGTGGCTGCTCTATGGTGGTGGAGGTGTATTCGGAGGTGAATGGGACCAGGAGGTTTCAGCAGGTCTGGTTGCCATGGGAGGAATCGAATATGTAGTGAGGGACCTCCCCCTGAATTTCGGATTCGACTGGAAACCGATGATAAACCTCTACAAGGTTTTTGATACCGATTTTCTTGACTTTGCGGTCACAATCCGCTACAGATTCTCACTTTAGGGCAGGTTAGGTTTTTCTTTTTGCCAAGAGTACACTATATTGTAGGAGTGGACCAATCCCATCGTAACATGATACCAACTCTGAAGGATGTACAGGCAGCTGTAAAAAGGGTCTCCCCCTATGTGCACAATACCCCGGTACTCACATCCGGTACCATCGACAGGATGCTCGAGGCCTCTGTATTCTTCAAATGTGAAAACTTCCAGAGAATGGGTGCTTTCAAGATCAGGGGGGCCACCAATGCCATCCTCCAGCTATCGGATGAGGAGCGTGCCCGGGGAGTAATTACCCATTCATCGGGTAACTTTGCCGCTGCCCTGGCACTGGCTGCCAGGACGCTCGATACAAAGGCAACCATAATAATGCCTTCTGATGCTCCCGCCATTAAGAGAGAGGCAGTGGCCGGCTATGGGGCCCGTATCATCGAGTGTGCCCCCGGACTGAAAAGCAGGGAGAGCACCATGAAGGCCCAGCAGAAGAAGACAGGTGAAACTTTTATACATCCCGCCAATGACATGAATGTGATCCTTGGAAACTCTACCGCCGTGATGGAGATGGCCCGGGAGGTGGATACCATGGATGTGGTGATCGCACCCGTTGGGGGTGGCGGATTGCTGGCAGGAACCGCCCTGGCCACCAACCACCTCAGCTATTACATTGAAACCATCGGGGCCGAACCCTTCGGAGCCGACGATGCATACCTCTCCCTGAAAACAGGAAAGATCCAGCCCAGTATCAATCCGAAAACCATTGCCGACGGACTCAGAACCCAGCTGGGGGATCAGAATTTCCCGATTATTCAGAAATTTGTCAGCAAGATCATCAGGGTGGAAGAGTCGGAGATCATCGAAGCGATGCGATTCATCTGGGAACGGATGAAGATCGTTATAGAACCCTCAAGTGCAGTGGCTGTTGCCGCACTCTTCAGGAACCGTTCGGAGTTTAAACGAAGGAAGATCGGAGTGATCCTTTCAGGGGGAAATGCAGACCTTGACCACCTCCCGTTCTAAAAAAAATCGGTGCATACGCTGATATTTATCCCCCTCATCACATATACCTGTGAAAGCACTGCGGGAGATGTTGAAACAAGAAACAGATATATTTGTGTACATTGCACAAGGGAGAGGGAGCGTACTTTTCTACTTCCTGACTAAAACTATTCTGAACCAGGCGGGTGGTGTTTCATCACCTGCCTGTTTTTTTTTCTTTTCTGAATGAAGAGCTCTTACTCAGATAAAGAGATCATTCCCGGAATCAGGAACCACGATTCTGCCATATTGGAGTATGTATACATCACCTACTTCCCTGTGATCGAAGGATTCGTGATCCACAACCAGGGAAGCAGGGACGAGGCCAGGGATGTATTCCAGGAGGCGATGATCATTGTCTATAAGAAGATCAGGAAGGGAGATCTTGAGCTGACCTGCAAATTCGGGACCTACCTCTATGCCATCTGTAAAAATGTGTGGATACAGGAGCGGAAGAAATACCGGTTGCATGACGAGAAGCTACGCCACCAGCCAATGATGGTCAATGACCCGGGACCAGATGAGGACCCTTTGTTGCAAAGACATCTTAACGAACTGTTTGACAGACATTTCAATCAACTCAGTAAAGATTGTCAGAAGATCCTATCCATGTTCTTCAACCACCACAGTGTTGATGAGATCATGCAGGCCATGAATTACAAGGACCTCCACCACGCTGCTGACCGAAAATACAGGTGCAAAAAGAGCCTGATTAAACGGATTATGAATGACCCCCTTTTTAAAAGACTGAAAAATGAACCGCGTTGACCATATGATCAAATACCTTTCCGGGGAGCTGTCCCGGGAAGAATCCAGGGCCTTTGAAGCGGAGCTATCCGAGAACAAAGCGCTCAGGGAATCCTTTGACCGGGTATCGGCTGCCTACAATCTGATCGGTGACCAATTGAACCGGCGGGATGAGGAGGCATTCACATCCAGGCTCAGGGAGGCGATGGATCGCCCCCTGCCCGGCAACAACCCTCTACCGGGAAAGAGAAAGCCACGATGGCTTCTTCTGCTGCCTCTGGCAGCCTCTGTGGCTATCTTTCTTGCCATCATCTTAATGAACCGGGAGGAGGAGCTCCACCTGGCATTCTACAACCCTGCCGGGGATCCGGTGATCCTGGCCATCAACCAGGAGACCCGGGGGGATTCGGAATCAATGGCACGCCTCTTCACCGACGGGGAGTACAGCTCCGTCATGGAGAAGAGCACCCATCTGCTTACATCCGATCCCGGCAACCGGATGGCGCTTCTGTTCCGCCTGCTCTCTGCCATGGAGATGGAGCTGCAGAATGAGGTGCTGGCCGGAATGGAAGAGAGCGTACCAGGCTCCGGGGATTCACTGGGACAGGCACTGGTCTGGTACAGGGTACTGGCCCTGATCAAAGCAAACCGGACCGAAGAGGCAGCCGATGCCCTGGAAGTTTTGCTGGTAAATCCGGGCCCATATGGCAAGAATGCTCATAAGTTGCAAAAGAAGTTGAAAAAATAATTCTTAATTTAGGAGGCATAACCACACGGTGTATGCCTTCATTCCCCTTTTACAGACAACTTGATGCCATGGATTGCGGTCCCACCTGCCTCAGGATGGTGGCCCGGCACTATGGCAAACACTATTCACTTCAGAGCCTCAGGGAGAAGTCCCACCTCAATATCGAGGGTGTCTCCATGCTGGGCATTGCCAGGGCGGCTGAGGCCATCGGTATGCAAACCATGGGGGTTTCACTCACCTGGGAGCGTTTGCAAACCGAGGCGCCACTCCCTGTGATCGTTCACTGGAAACAGAACCACTTCGTAGTGGTCTATAAGATCAGGAAAGAGAGGGTCCATGTGGCCGATCCTGCCTTCGGAGAGACGGTCTACACAAAAGATGAATTCCTGAAAGGGTGGATCAGCACCAGGCAGGAGGGGGAGGCCAAGGGATCGGTCCTGTTGCTGCAACCCACTCCTGAATTCCTGAACCAGGAGGATGAACCTGTTAAAAAGAGTGGATTCAGATACCTCTTCCGGTACCTTTCACCCTACAAACGATATGTAAATCACCTGCTCCTCGGATTGGTGCTGGGCAGCATCATCCAGTTCCTCCTGCCCTTCCTGTTTCAGTCCATTGTAGATTTCGGGATCACCAACCAGGATCTTTCATTCATCTTCCTGATCCTGCTCTTCCAGTTCGTTCTGATTCTCTCGCAGATGGGGATCGACTTTATCCGCAGGTGGATCCTGCTTCACCTGAGTACCCGGATCAACATTGCGCTCATCTCCGATTTCCTGGTCAAGATGATGAAACTGCCGGTGGGCTTCTTCGACACAAAACTTACAGGGGATATCCTTCAGCGTGTGGGTGACCACAGAAGGATCGAGTCGTTCATCACCACCTCCTCTCTGACCATCCTCTTCTCCATGGTCAACCTGGTGGTTTTCGCCGTGATCCTGGGCATCTACAGCCTGAAGATCCTGCTTATTTTCATCGCAGGCTTATTTGGTTACTTCCTCTGGATCAGCCTCTTCATGAAACGAAGAAGGTCACTGGATCATAAATATTTCACCAAACAGGCCGAGAACCAGAGCAAACTGATCCAGATCATACACGGGATCAGGGAGATCAAACTGAACAGTGCTGAACGCCTCAACCAGTGGGAGTGGAAGGATATCCAGGCCGGGCTTTTCAGGGTAAATATGAAGAGCCTTGCCCTGAATCAGAACCAGGAGGCAGGGGGTGTGTTTATCAACGAAACAAAGAACATCCTGATCAATGTGGTTGCGGCCATTGCCGTGATAAACGGACAGATGACCCTGGGGATGCTGCTGGCTGTCAGCTATATCCTGGGACAACTGAACGGACCCATTGAGCAGATGATCTCCTTCTTTCACAGGGCCCAGGATGCCCGTATCAGTCTCGAAAGACTGGGAGAGATCCACGACCTGGAGGACGAATTTCAAAAGCAGACCGGGGTCACCGTGCTTCCCTCCATCGACAGGGTTACGGTCAACAACCTTGGTTTCAGCTATCCGGGCGCCCTTAGCCGGAGTGTACTGGAGGGGATCAACCTGACCCTGAAAAAGGATACCGTTACAGCTGTTGTGGGTGTCAGCGGAAGCGGCAAGACCACGCTGGTCAGGCTGCTACTGGGTTTTTATCCACCAGCCGACGGGGAGATTCGCGCCGGAGATATGAACATCCGGATGATGTCGCCGGATCTCTGGAGGAGCCAGTGCGGCGTGGTGATGCAGGATGGTTTCATCTTTTCAGACACCATCTCCAGGAACATTGCCATGGGTGAGGAGGTGATCAAACCTGATCAGCTGCTCTATGCTGCGCGCATGGCGTGCATTGACGATTTTATCGACCAGCTGCCCCTTGGCTATAATACAAAGATCGGACAGGAGGGCCTGACCCTCAGCGGAGGAGAGCAACAACGGATCCTTATTGCCCGCGCCATCTATAAGAATCCTTCATTCCTCTTCCTGGATGAAGGCACCAGTGCACTGGATGCCAACAATGAACGGCGGATCATGAAGAACCTGGAGCTGGTCTTCAGGGGAAAAACCGTATTGATCGTGGCCCACAGGCTCAGTACGGTGAAGAGTGCAGACCATATCATCGTTCTGGACAAAGGAAAGATCGTAGAAGAGGGGAAGCACAATGCCCTCATTGCCAAAAAGGGAGACTACTTCAACCTGGTGCGCAACCAGCTTGAACTTGGGAATTAACAGCTCATCATGGAAAACGACTGGAAGAAACGACTGGGGATGGTCTACTCCACCGATCCCGACTACAAATTTGATGCGGAGCAGGATGCACAGGAGGAGACCCCTGCCGCCCATGAGCAGAAGCTCTATGTCTCGCTGGACAGGAAGAGGCGAAAGGGAAAGGCTGTTACCCTTGTTGAAGGGTTCAGAGGCAGTAGTGATGAGCTGAAGGCACTGGGTAAAGAGCTGAAAGTTAAATGTGGTGCCGGGGGAGCGGTCAAAGATGGAGAGATCATCATTCAGGGCGACTTCAGGGAGCGGGTTACAGGACTATTAAAGGAAAAAGGCTACAGTGTCAAACAGAAAGGTGGCTAAAACAGCTGGGGTTATATATCTCATTATCCTTTTTATCGCACCGGTCTCTCTCTCCATGCGGGCCCCGGCAATCTATGCACAAACTGCCAGTCCGTCGACACTTTCCGATACATCTTATTTTAAAGCAGGAGAAGATGAGTGGAACCTGGTTGAGTCGGTATTGCATGATGATCCTGCCGCGGTTCTCTTCCTGTTGAAGCGGGGTGCAAGCCCCAATGCCCGGGCGGAGGGCGGAATGACCGCCCTGATGTTTGCCGCAGAGGGTGGAGACACCACAATTATAAAGCTGCTGGTGCTGAACGGTGCTGACCTGGAGCTAACCCATGTGGAGAAAACCACACCCCTCATGGTGGCAGTGCTGAACCGGAAATTTGATGCAGCACATATCCTGCTTAAAATGGGAGCAGATCCTGACCATCGCGACTTCTACGGGGGAACCCCGCTGATCTATGCCGCCGCCATAAACGATTATGCGATGGCCGACCTGCTTCTCTTTTTTGGTGCCTCGCACAACCTTACGGACCGCGATGGAAACACCGCCATGATGACTGCAGTGTGCCTTGGACAGCTGGAGTGTGCCGATGTCCTGCTCCAGAACAGCTCTCCGCCCGATTCAAAGGATAAGAAACAGAATACACCGCTGATGGTTGCGGCCCAGCAGGACAATGAGGAGATGACCTCCCTCCTGCTGGAGTACCGGGCAAACACCGAACTTGTCAACAGTCAGAATTACACCCCGCTTGCCCATGCCATCCGTTCGGGGAGCCTGGAGAGTGCCCGGATCCTGGTGGACAGCGGTGCCAGTGTTGACCACTCCATCAGAAAAAACCAGAACCTCTATGACCTGGCGATCCGGCATAAGCAAAAAAAGATCGCGCAGATCCTGAAATCAAATGGGGCCACCCCCACCCCCTATCCCGATTTTTCAGAATTTGGGTTGGGATGGGGAAACAGTTTCGGAACCCGCGAATATATGATGCAGGTCAGGCTGTGGCTCATGGACCGGAAATTCGGCTATTTTATTGAGACAGGTGTTGACTTCCGCCCCGCCTACAGAATTGTCCAGGTTGAGCAGAACGACACCCTGATTCACCAGTACCGCGAACAGAGGTTCATATGGACCCACGGTGTGGGGAGGTACTTTACCCTGATCATGGACAATTCAGGGGTTGAGTACGGATTCTATGGAGCGCTCTACGGCATGCTCTCATTCCCTTCGTACCGGGGAATAAGCGAGCATCCCGGGGTGAATTACAGCCTGGTCCCCTCTGCAGGACTCTTTTTCAGGGGTGAGATGGCGGGGATGAAGGTTGGTGCCGAAAGGTACAGATTCGGGACCCTTCTGGAGGGCAGGTGGAAAGCGAACATCACCCTTTTTTTACGGATCCCTGTTAAACAGAGCAGCTATGAGTTCAAAGAGATTTCATATTAGAGACCGGGGCAGCATCTGGTTGATGGCAGCAGTCACCGCAGCCCTGGTTCTGATCACCGGAAATTTCACCGGCTGCGAACCGGAGGACTGGATCGGGAATGTGAATTGCAACGACTGCTTTGGCTACAAGCCCGACAGTGCGGATCTGATTATCCACCTGACCATCAACGCGGAGAATGATTCAGTGCCCCTCATTATCTATGAAGGAGATACAGGGGGTGATGTGGACTGGCGGGATACAGCTGTTGATGAGACCTTCTACCTGAAATCAAGAATGCATACCACCTACACCGTCAGGGCCCAATACCGCTCCGGATCCAAAACCATCATCGCCTTCGACTCGGACAGAATGACCCTCAAGGACTACAGCGAGAGTTGCGGCTCAACCTGCTACATTGTAAAGGGGGGCATTTTTGACCTTACCCTACCCGAGTAAAAGTCACCATCACCATTCACCCTCACACTCACCAATCACCAATCACCAGCTAAGGAAGGATCACCAAAAGAAGCGCCTCCCCACTGTTAATTCGTCTGAGAAGGTAGGTGCCGGGGGCTGTGGGTCCGGTTGGTATCTCAAGACTTTCGGTTCCCTCTGCAACTGCAAATGAGTTGACCACCATCCCGGTCAGAGTCACCAGCTCAAAGCGCTCGTCGCAGCCAACCGGTTCATCCAGGATAATACGGAACCCTGCACTGGCCGGGTTGGGATAGATGTGCCACCCGCTGCGCTGACCGGTGGAGGGCACATTGAGGGGCTGCCAGGTAAAGTGACCCTCCGCCTGGTTGTTTTGTGATACACTGTCTGCAATGACAGACCTTATCAGGAACAGGTAGGTGGTCCCCTCTGAAAGCTGCTGCAGCGAATCGGTCAGGATCAGGGTCAGCTCTGAAACCTGGTCCGCTTCAACTCCAATATAGCGAACACCCGATCCGGAGATTCCGCCATCCAGCAGGATCTCATAGTGCAGCGAATCGATCCGAATGTTTCCCCTGTTCTCCACCCTTATTGTGGCATCGACCCTGGTCCCGGGATAGTTGTCCACCCGGATAAGAGAGAGGGCCAGGTCGGGATAGATGGTGCGCGTGATAAGCTTCTCCAGTCTGTTGTTGCCCGAATAACCGAGGCTGTCTGAGATCAGTTCGGCCCCCAGCAGCCAGCTGCTGAATCCTGAGAGATCAAGCTGCTGATCACCGGTCAGCTGCGCCTCCTCACCCGGCAGCAGGGAATCTTCGTAATCTCCCTCTGCAAAAGGGACACCGTTTAACAGGAACCGTGCAGAGAAACCATCGATGGGGTCAGATGAGGTATTCCTCACCCGGATTGTGACTTGCTCCTGAGCGGTAAGCCATGGACCCGGGTCCGGCTGTGTAATCTCCATCAGGGAGAGGTCACCACGGACAAATGCACCTCCGGGAAATGTGATCTCATCGATCCAGGCTGCATCCTCTCCTTTGCTGACGTTGTAGTCCTTTCGGTAGCTCCAGGTGATGGTGTGGGCCCCTGCCTCCAGGTAGACTGCATACCTGCTCCATCCCCGCTCTCCAGACCAACGCTCATCCAGAAGAGAATCAACATAGAAGTTCAGAAAATCGTAAGCAGGCTCGGACGATACCCTGTAAAAGAAAGAGAGGCTGTCCCCCTGCGAAATATCAAAGCAAAGGGATGTTTCACTCTGCTGGCTATGGGATATCCCACCCGATTTCATCGAATATCCGGGGGAGTGCCATGTAGTCTCATCAACGCGCCATGGATATTCGGCACTGTTCTTAAAGGGAAAATGGAGTCTCCCCTCTTTGAAATCTTCAGCATAGCGGTCCACCGAGAGCCGGAAACTATCGGTCACCATGCTGTAGAGCTCTTCTGCCTGGAGCAATCCCGAACCATACCACCCCTTTCCCGGGCTGGCCACTTTAATGTCAAACTGAAGGGTGGCGCTATCCTGCAGCTCCACAACAGGACTGTTATTAAACAGCACCTCCCCGATCAGGGATCTGTTCGGGTCAGGGAATGTGCCCTCCAATGGACCCGAACTGAAATGGCCTCTGTTTACCAGCTGCCACCTGCAGCTTAACCATTCACCCGGCTCGACAATCCCGTTCCCGTTCCCCTTTGGCCTGTCATCCCAGCTAATGCCCCCGGAGACCAGCACAGGGGCATGCAGTCTCTCCCTGATATAGAGGGGGGATGCATCTGTGAGGCGAATCCCCATCACCGCAATCTCCTGGTCGATAAGCAGGTTTGCTGAAACAAACCGGAACACTCCGGAGAGTTCAAGGGTATCTCCCGGGTTGAGCTGCTCTATGAGAAAGAGAGCCTCCTCTACCTCTATGGCGTTGTGGGTGGAGAAGAGGAGCAATGTATCGTTTAGTATGGCCTCCCCGCCCCTGTTGACCAGGACCAGATCCAGGGCTGCCTCCTCCCCGGGGCTGATCAGCAGGTCCTCCTTCACCGATTCCAGGGAGAGGTTGTATCCCAGCAGGTCGAGGTAGGGTCCGCTGGGGGTTCCCAGCAAAATCTCCTCCATAAAGGGTCTGAAACCCTCCCCCGAAACAACCAGATCCAGGCTGCCACCGGTCAGCGTGTCGGGGATCTGCAGGGTTGCAAATCCCTGACTGGTGGAGTGCATTGCATCAAGCAGAACCCCGTTGTATGTGAGGCTGATGTAGCTGTAGGGGGCACAACGCAGATCCACCCTTTTTGTTCCGGTTGCAACCACTCCCGGAAGCTCAACCTCCTGGACTCCGGGCTGTGAAAACCACGGCACCAGGGTGGGGTCACCGGCCAGCTGGTAGATCTCCCAGTAGAACTTCTTCCTGGAGCTGCTGCTCTGCTGAACCGCCATATTTCCACCAAAAACCATCTCTCCCAGTGTGGGGGTCCAGAGGTCATAATCCTCTCCGTGGGCGTGAAATACCCTGTCGAAGTAACCGGTGGTAGTCTCCTCATATTCCGGATGTTCCCTGATGGGACCCACACCCACTGCCCAGAAGTAGTCCTCATCCCAGTAGGAGTCGTTTGTACAGCCGATATAGGCCAGTGCACCCTTTCCCTGGGCCCGGATCAGCGCCTCGGCAAAACACTCCGTTGCAGCAAAGTAGTTGGTTTCACACCCGTTCCCGATCATAACGGGGTATTTTCCCAGGTTCTGCAGCTGATCAATATCGCTGCTCAGGAAGGCAGGATCCATCCAGCGGTCCCACTCTCCGTGACCGGTGTAGTTCACAAATCCCACACCGTCCGATATAAGGTCCAGGATCGCCTGGCGGCTGCTGCCCGATTCGGGGTAGCGGAACATGTGGGTCTGGATGCCCTCTGCTTCGTTTATGTAGTGGTCATTGGCGTAGTTAATCTGACCATTCCCGTAGCTGCTTGCATAGGTGCCATCCACCCCGGCAATCAGCACCGCCTTATCGAGAAACGAAGGGTCGGGAAACTGGTACTGTTCGTACTCCAGAATCTTATCCACCACCGACTGAAGCTGTTGGGGCGACCTGACCGAGATCCTTCCGTAAAACAGCTCGGGAATGTAATCCCCTTCACCATCATAGGTAGCGTAATAGAGGTCGGTCACCTCTCCATATTCCTGTGAGAGCGGGATCCGGTCATCATCCCCCACAATAAGCAGGTAAGAGGGTGGCGCGATTCCGGGTGCAGGCTGCTGGTAGAGCCCTTTCAAATAAGCCTTGATAGATTCCCTGCTCCCTCCCACCAGGTTATCGGTTGTATAAGCCTCCACCACCCGGAACCCTTTTCGGCTCTTCCACTGCACCAGTGGAGCCATCGCCTCGCGGAACATGGTATCGGAGAGGATCACCAGGGTCATCGGCTCTTCGGATTGAGCCGCCTTGAGTTGTGATGGCGCCTCCTGCCGGACCACCCTGCCAAAGAGCTTTGAGAAGGCCTCTGAAGGAGTCGTTGTCCGGGACAAGGGTGCCGTTTTGATGGTGCCCCTGATGTTATAGTATACCTTTAACTGCCTCTTCACCGGGTTATACTGAACCGGGTTGAAGTGGAGGTTGCTTATGGAAAGTCCGCGCATCTTCCCCTCATATTCCACCGAAACAACGGGTCCGCCTATCCAGCCATCTGTGGCATAGATGGCACTATCTGCCCGAACAGCTTTTATCAGGGCCCCCTTCTGCACGGAGGGCCTGAAGGGAAGCAGCGGGTTATCCACCCCCAATGCAGGGAGGTCGAAGAGCATGGAGTCCATCTCTTCAATGGAGAGAAGCGTCTCTTCGTGTGGTCCGGCTTCAAAAAGAAGCGTTGTCCTGGGAAGTGAAGGCGCACCCTGCGTCCCGAAAGGATAGAAACCGGGAATAGCGAGGGCAACAAATCCACCATCTGCCCCTGCCTCTGCTATGTGAAGCATATCAACAGAAGCTTCAAACAGAAACTGCTTTTCGCTGAATTCCAGGCTGATGATCCTCTCCTTCACAGGCGTATTGAGCTTCAAAGGGAGCTCCTGCCCCGGCAGAGGGAGCGACCCGGTCAGCAACCAACCTATGCCCAGCAATATGGATAAACAGCGACTCATCCGGTCAACAAAAATGTGAATTCACATCTAATTAAACCAATATATATATTTTAGGTTGCGCAGATGGTGCAAAAAAAGAAAAAAATCGTGTGGTTATAACCATATATTTTCAATATTTTAGGAAGTTATAATTCGCCTGTATGAGGTTGCGATCATCTATATTATTAGCCTTTGCCACACTGCTGACCAGCGCCAGCCTTCGGGCGCAGCCAAACAGGCATGGGGTTCCCCTGATCACCAACTACCCGTACTACCAGACCGGTGGGAGCGAGCAGAACTGGTGTGTCACCAAGGACCTCCGGGGTGTGCTCTATGTGGGAAACCAGGACAAGGGGGTCCTGGAGTATGACGGTGTGGAGTGGCGCACCATTCCTGTTCCCAACAATGTACCTGTCTACTCACTGGTAACAGGTGATGACGGGTTTGTCTATGTGGGGGCCGCCAATGAATTTGGCAGGCTGGAGCCAGATGGTTCAGGAAAGCTGCATTACCGCTCCTTTTGTGACTCTTCCATCTCTGAGCAGATCCCGGTATTTGATATCTGGAGAACCTTTTTTGATAATAACAGCGTCTACTTCTGTGCAATGCAGGGGATCTTTATCTATACGCTCAACAATGGGCAGGTCCGGATCCTGGAGCCCCCCGAAGATGGCTACTTCTCCTATGTTGTGAACCACACCCTCTATCATGTCAATTTCGCGGAGGGCCTCATGCAGGTTGAGGATGATCAGTTCACCCTGGTAAAGGGTGGCGATTTCTTTAAACGATTGAGTATTACGGGCATTGTGCCATATGATGACAAGCGGCTGCTTATCAGTACCTATGTCAATGGATTGTACCTCTTCAACACGGAGACGGGTGTGGCAGACAAATCCTTTATGGAGCCCGAACTGATGGAGACACTTACCTCAGCGGTCATCCCCTCCCTGGGGCTTCACAATGAGAAGATACTGGTGAGCACCGCGTATAGTGGGTTGTATATCCTGGACAGGAATTTCGAGGTGCTGGAGATCATCTCCGAGAATGAGGGATTGATTGACGAGACCGTCTCCCAGGCCTGGTCGGACCGGCGCATGAAGCGATCCGCACCCATCTGGATCGCCAACTGGAGGGGAGTGAGCAAGGTGGAGGCCAACAATCCCTTCAGGCTCTTTTCTGAGAAATCCGGATTTGAGGGACTTATCCACGACATTACATGGTTTGACGGACAATTGTATATCTCTACCAGTCAGGGGCTTTATTATAAATCATCCACGGGAACGAGTACACATTTTGTTCCAATACCTGAAATCCAGGAACAGATCTGGGACCTGCAGGTGATGGAACCCCGGCCCGGTAAAGAGATTCTGATTGCCTCGGGTACGCCAAAGTCTTTTATGATCGATAAGAAGCTGAACGTTACCAGTATTCGCGAACAGGTGATCAATGCACCCGATTCACCAGATGATCAGGAGCAGTACAGCGGAAGGAGCATCTATCCCGATCCCAAACGAAGAGATGTCTTCTATACAGGGCTCAATCAGCTTGTAGGGCTCCAGTACCATCGTGGCAAATGGAAAGAGATTCTCAGGTTCCGCGATCTGGACTGGAACATTTATGATATTTTACTGGACAGGTACGGTTTTTTCTGGATATCAACCCGCCAGAACATCATCCTGCGGATTGATCTGTCGGTGGCGCAGGAACCAACACTGAAAATCCTCTCCGCGGCAGATGGCCTGCCCGGCGATGAGGGCAACAGGGTCTATTCGGATCCGGAAAAGAGGGAGTTGCTGATCGGTACCAAGAGGGGGTTCTACCGCTACAACTATTTTTATGATACACTGAGGTATGATTCGTTGTACAACAGCGCCCTTCCACCCGGCAAAAACAACATTCACTCACTCTACCAGGACAGGGATGGTGACTACTGGTTCTCGTTTGAGAATCAGTACACGGGCTGGTCAGAGGTGGTGGCCCGAAGAGATAGTGTCCGGTTCGATGTAATCGCTGAAAAACCGTTCCAACGCCTTCCCAATGCCTCGGTGGATGTCTTTTTCAGAGACGATGGAAAGGGGGTCTGGTTCAGCAAAGCCGATGAGCTCTACCACTTTGATAAGTCCTTCACCAGGAGCGATACCCTGCCATTCAAAGCATTGATCCGCAAAGTGGCCGTCAACAATGGAGATTCTGTAATGTTCCATGGCACTGCATTCAAAAAGAGAGGTGATGGTGGTTACATGATCGACCTTCTGCAGGCTTCAAAACCACAACCTGTTATTCCCTACCAGTTCAACAACATTGAGTTTCGCTGGGCCGCACCCTTCTTCGAGCAGGAGGAGAGACTGCAATACAGCTACAAACTCGAGGGATTCAGCGATAAATGGTCCGGGTGGCAAAGCAACACATTCAAAGAGTTCACCAATCTGAAGTATGGAAAATACACACTCCGGGTAAAAGCATTGAATGTCTACGGGGATATAAGCGAACCGGCCAGCTACTCCTTTATCATTTTAAGACCCTGGTATGCAAGCATTCCGGCCATTATCGCCTACATCCTGCTCTCCGGACTGCTGGTGTTTTTTATCATCAAACTCTATACCCGCAGACTGAAACAGGAGAACCTGAGACTGGAGGGTATCATCGATCAGCGGACCGCCGAGATCAGGAAACAGAAAGAGGAGCTCACCGACAGCATCGAATATGCCAGCCGGATCCAGCGTGCCCTGTTGCCCTCGGACCAACTGATGGAGGAGTACGGCATCGAGCATTTTATCCTCTTCAGACCCAGGGACATTGTAAGCGGGGATTTTTACTGGATGGGATCCATGAATGATAAACTGCTGATCGTGGCGGCCGATTGCACCGGCCACGGTGTACCGGGTGCCTTCATGAGCATGCTGGGGATGACCTTCCTGGATGAGATCGTGATTAAATCGGAGATCACCAGTACAGATAAGATCCTGGAGACACTCCGTGAACATGTAATCCGCTCACTGGTGCAATCCGGTAAAAAGGATCAGGAGGCCATCAAGGACGGCATGGACCTGGCCATGGTCTCGGTGGACACAAAAACCCGCGAGATCCAGTTTTCAGGAGCCTACAATCCACTCTACCTTGTACGGAAGCTGAATCGCAGCGAAAAGAACAAATTGAACAAAGGAGAGGAGCTTGAACTGCCCAAGGGCTCCATTCATGACAATGAATACCTGCTTCTCCATATACGGGGCGACCAGATGCCCATCGGGGTCTCTGAGAAGGATATGACCTTTTCAGCAACCACCTTCAAGGATGAAGGATTCAACATCTATATGTTCTCGGACGGGTTCCTTGATCAGTTTGGCGGGTCGCGGGGTAAGAAATTCATGTCAAAAAATTTCAAAAAACTCCTGCTGGAGTTACAATCCATACCACTGAAGGCGCATGGCGGAGTACTGGAAAAAGTGTTGCTGGAGTGGATGGGTGACATCAGTCAGATCGATGACATCCTGGTGATGGGACTAAGAATTAATTCGCTTTGAAAGAGAAAAAGCTAACAAGAGAGAATCTGCTCGAACAGCGACATGAGCTGCTGGCAAGCCTTAAATATGCCAGTTTTATTCAAAAGGCGGTCCTGCCCGACCAGAGGTACCTGGAGAGTGTCCTTAACGACCATTTTATCCTTCATAAACCCAGGGATATCGTGAGCGGTGACTTCTATTACTGCTCCAGGAAAGAGGAGTTGACCATTGTGGCAGCGGGCGATTGCACGGGTCATGGTGTCCCGGGGGCACTGATGAGCATCATGGGCGTATCTTTCCTCAATGAGATCCTCAGCGGCAGCGGGCCATGCAAACCCTCCAGGATTCTGAACCTGCTCAGGGAGCGGGTGATGAACGCGCTTCACCAGCGGGGTGAAGAGGCTGAGAATAAGGATGCCATGGACATGGCCCTCTGCGTATACAACAGTCAGACCAGGGTACTGCAGTATGCCGGGGCACACAACCCCCTCTACCATGTAAGGAAGAGGGTTCTCACAGAGATCAAAGCCGATAAGATGCCTGTGGGGGTCAATGCCATTGAGGAGGAGTCTTTTACAAATCACAACATACAACTTAAACCCGGAGACACCGTATACATATTTTCCGATGGCTATGCCGACCAGTTCGGTGGCCCCATGGACAAGAAATTTAAGTACGGACCTATGAAGGAGTTATTGATCAGGATCTCTGACCGGCCCATGGAGGAGCAGCAGCATGAACTGGAGCATGTAATCGAAAGCTGGAAAGGAGATAAACCGCAGGTGGATGACATCCTGCTTTTCGGGGTAAGATTCGTTTAAAAACAGAACCATGCAACTAACCGCATTCAGAGTTCAGAATTTCAGGTCCATTGTTGATACGGAGTGGCAGCAGCTGGCCCACGATAACATCACCAGCCTTATCGGTCAGAATGAGTCGGGAAAAACATCGATCCTGGAGGGTCTGAAGGCATTTCATGACGGCAGACTCATTGAGGACATGCTGCGTAGCGACCTCTCCCTGCCCAGGGTATCCTGCCGTTTTAAATTCACCCCCAAAGAGCTTGAGAACCGGCTTGAGATGAAGAAGCTCCACCCGAAGATCCGGAGCGTGATCGGGACAGTGGATTCCATCTCACTGACCCGGGCATGGGAAGATGACATGGACTCCTACATGAGCATGGGGGCTGAACTTCAGGATATCTATGACGAAGCCGATGACCAGGTAAAACAGCGGGAAAACAAGATCAGGGAGAAGCTTGACAACATGAGCAGGGAGGTGGCCAACGCCATCAAAGCTGTTGAGAAAGCCGGGGATGAATTGGGACTGACACAGGAAAAGGTTGAATCGGTCAAACTCAGGATCGGTGAACTCAAACGGACCGGCAGGAGATTCTCCTCCAGGGAAAACAGGGCAGAACTGAAAAAAGAGATGGCCCTGGAAGAGGAGATGCATACAAAGTTGAAAGAGGCACTTGCTCTGAAAAAGGAGCGGTTAAATGAGAAGCAGGATATCCTTGACGCGCTTAATGAAAAGAAGGGGTCCAGTACAAAACTGGAGGAGACTGCACTGAATATCAAAGAGAAAAGCACGCAGCTGATCACTGCACAGGAGAGGCTCAGGGAGATGATCCATATGACCGGGATGTACGCTACGGACAAAGAGCAGCGGGCTGCGGAGATCAAGGAGGAGATATGCAGGACGGAGATCGATCAATTGAAATCTGAAACCCGGAAGCTGCAATCTGAGCATGATATCCGGCTCCAGGCACTGGGGTTTGTCTTTGACGGGATGACCAATGAAAGTGCTATAAAATCGGCTCAGAAGGAGATCGATTCAAGAAATAAGTATTACTCATCGTCCCAGCTGGCCGAGGAAATTTTCAAGATCCTCCCCGATTTTGAACTCTTTGAAGACTTTGGTTCACTGCTTCCCAACCGCATTGATCTGGAGGATATCATCAGGGCCAACAGACGTTCAGAAGGTTACAAGGCGGCCATCAATTTCCTTACCATCACAGGCCTGGAGTATTCATTCTTTCAGCAGCCATCGAGCAGGATTCTTAAACAGAAGATTGAGAACCTGAATGGCGAACTGACCCTCAACTTCCAGGATTTCTGGAGACAGAATGTGGGTAAGAAGAACAAGATCAAGATCAACTTCGAACTTTCCCATTACGACCACACCAATCCGGAAAAAAGTGGCAAGCCCTATATCGAATTCTGGATCAAGGATGAACAGGAGCGGCTCTACCCCAAGCAGAGGAGCCGGGGGGTCAGGTGGTTCCTCTCCTTTTTCCTTGAGCTGAAAGCCACGGCCATGGATAAAAGCAAGAGAAACAAGATCCTCCTGATCGATGAACCTGGTGTAAGCCTGCATGTCAGGGCCCAGGAGGATGTACTGGCCGTTTTTGATGACATCAAGGATCAGATGCAGATCATCTACACCACACACTCACCCCACCTGATCGATGTAAACAAGCTCTACCGCATCCTTGCGGTCCAGCGGGCCGTCGAGGATGACCTGTTGAGCGAAACCCTTGTGTTCAGTGCCCGCTCCCTGAAGGCAGCCACTGCCGATACCCTCTCCCCCATCTATTCCACAATGGGTGCACGGCTCAGTCAGCAGGAGATTATAAAGTCGTTCAACAATGTGATTGTTAAGGACCTGGCTACTTACTACTTCCTGAAGGCCATCAACACCCTTACCAGTTTTGATAAAGAGTGTTACTTTCTTCCCGCTTCAGGAGCCGAGAGCATCCCAATGATGGTCAACATCCTCATCGGCTGGGGAATCGACTACAGCATCCTCAATTTTGCAAACAGGGAGGAGCGTGCCATCCATGAGACCCTGATGAAGGATCTTTTTGACAATAAGATCGACCTGGCCAAGGAAAAAATGGTCTTTATAGAGGATACCATGGATGCTGAGGACCTTTTTTCGACCATTGACTTTAAGAAACATGTGGTACAGGTCCGGGAAGGGATCACGGCGATGAACTCCGAATACCTGAATGTTAACAATTACTCCAGGGCCATCCTGGCCTCCAATTTCCTGCAGGAGGTAAACAACGGGAAGATCACCATGAAGAATCTGGACGAGGAGACACGTGAGAACCTGGTCCAATTTACCGAAAAACTTTCATCCTTATTAAAATGAGACTCCTGCTCCTGCTCCTCCTGGGTTCGGTCACCGCCTGGACCTCTGCCCAGGACACCCTTCTGCTGTTTAACCCCACTGCCGGTAACATTGCAACAATTCAGAACCTGGCTGAGGAGAAATTGCTCAACCTGGAGGGATACCATATCCTCGGTATTTATCATGCCGGGGAGGCCTATGATTATGAGGAGACAAGGGCCAGCCTGCTTGACAACCCGGATCACAGGTTTTCGCTTCGCCAGGTAGACGGAGCGCTGGATCGTAAGGTGCTCTTTGGAAATAATGATTGCACCGTGCAGTTCGAGAGGCTCTTCATGGGCTCCCGGGGAGCGCTCTTCATGGGAGGTCCGGATATTCCACCCGGAGTCTACAACGAACCGGTCCATCTGCTCACAAACGTTACCGATCCACAGAGGCACTTTATGGAAACCTCCTTCCTTTTCCACCTTCTGGGCGGATCGCAGGATACCCTTTGGAGACCGTTTCTGGAGAGAGATCCAAAATACCTTGTGAGTGGGATATGCCTGGGCATGCAGACCATGAACGTGGCCACCGGAGGCACCTTGATCCAGGATATTCCCACGGAGGTTTTCGGGATATGGAGTGCTGAGGAGGTTCTCTCAATGCCCCCTGACCAGGTGCACCGCAACTATGCCAATATGATCAGCACCGGATGTGAGGCGCCCACCTCCTACCATTTTCACCAGATCAACATTGTGGAGGGCTCCTTCCTGCAGAAGGAGCTTCGTACCAGAGACAACCCGGGACCCCTTGTTTTAAGCAGTCACCACCAGGCTGTGGAGGAGCCCGGTGCGGGCTGGGTGGTTGCAGCAACCTCAATGGACGGCAGGATCATTGAAGCCATTGAGCATGACCGGTACCCAAACGTGATGGGGGTTCAGTTCCATCCTGAAAAACCGGGACTCTCTGTGGTTAAGGATAGCGGGTCATACAGGTTCCACAAGGCTTACTGGAGAAACCTGGGCACGATACTTCAGAAAAGGTGATTATTCAATCTCGATGAAGGTGATTTCAAGATCCAGGATGGCTGCATAGTACTCTCCCCGCTCCAGGATATCATCGTCCCCCTCTTCATATACCCAGTTGATCTTCAGTCCGTAACCGTTACTGTCCAGCTCCTTTATCTTTTTCAGCAGGCGCAGCATGTACTTGGAGGTACCACTGTTGAGGTACTCCATCTCAATATCAACCTCGGTTTGTGAAGGGGGTGAAGATGCATAGGCGATGATCCAGTCAAGGATATCTTCATAGAACAGGGATACATCCTCCGGTATGGACCGTCCTTTGAACTTAATCTTCCCGGAAGGGTCCAGCAGTACGTATGGTGTCTTTTGAGTGGGTTGAAACTCTAGCTTATCCATCCGCAGATAAATTTCACTCTAAGATAATAATTTTTTTTGAGGGTTTTAAAAATACATTCTGGCCATGGGTGAGATATCTTCCGACGCAAATTCACCGGCCAGGTACCTGTAGTACCCTGTAATGGCAATCATCGCAGCATTATCGGTGGTAAACCGAAGGGGAGGGATAAACACCTCCCATCCCCGTTTCTCAGATTCCGTCATGACTGCAGAGCGCAACCCGGAGTTGGCAGAGACACCTCCGGCCAGTGCGACCTGCCTGATCCCGGTCTTTTTTGCAGCTTTAATAAGTTTGTCCATCAGGATGGTCACAACGGTCTTCTGAAGTGAAGCTGCGAGGTCGTTGCGGTGCTTTTCAATAAACTCCTGATCCTCTTTCAGCCGGTCTCTCAGAAAATAGAGAAATGATGTTTTCAATCCGCTGAAGGAGTAGTCGAATCCATCAAGTCTCGGTTTGCTGAATGTATACCGGTCAGGATCCCCTTCACCGGCCAGCCTGTCCACATGGGGTCCCCCCGGGTAGGGCAACCCGAGCAGCTTGGCACACTTATCGAAAGCTTCACCCGCTGCATCGTCTATAGTCCGGCCGATAATCTCCATCCGGTGGTGATCATTGACCACCACCAGCTGCGAATGTCCGCCCGATACCAGGAGGCAGAGGAACGGGAACTCCGGGGCCCTCTCTTCTCCATCCTCTTCGAGGATAAAGTGGACCAGCATGTGTGCCTGAAGGTGATTGACCTCAATCATCGGGATTCCCATAGCAGCCGTAAATCCCTTTGTAAAAGAGGTCCCAACCAGAAGAGATCCCAGCAAACCGGGCCCCCTTGTAAAGGCAACCGCATCGATCTGGCTCCGCTCCACTCCTGCCTGCTTCAGGGCCAGATCCACCACCGGTACGATATTTTGTTGATGGGCCCTTGATGCAAGTTCAGGCACAACACCTCCATATTTCCTGTGCACATCCTGTCCGGCAATCACATTGGAGAGCAACACCCTCTCTTTCAATACAGCAGCAGATGTATCATCACAGGAAGATTCAATGCCCAGAATGATCGTGCCCATGACAACTTTTTTTACATTTGTAATATTCAGGTATTCAGAGTAGACAAAGGTATCAAAAAGATAGCGAAAATAGGTCTGATTATTGTGCTGGTATTGCTTGCTTTGCCAGCCCTCTCCCTGCTTTTTTTACAAAACAGGCAGGTGCAGACCCGTATGAGTCTTTTTGTGGCCGAACGCCTGTCTGAAGAGCTGCAGGCAAATATCTCCCTCTCGTCGGTGAACTACTCCTTTTTCAGAAGGGTCCAGGTAAGGGATCTCTACGTAGAGGACCTCTATGGGGATACACTTCTCTACGCCGGACTCACAAAACTGCATATCAAACAGTTCAAACCGGAACACAAAGGACTGACCATCAAGAAGATTATCGTTGAGGATGCCTATTTTAACCTGGTTATTGACAGCAGCAGTGTGGTAAACCTGAAGTTCATCACGGACAAGCTCAAAAAACCACACATCCCCCCTGAACAGAAATCACGTATCCGCATCGCCTCCATCGAACTGGTGGATTCACGCTTTTCCCTGTCAAGAATGGGCCACACACATGGCGCAATACCGGTGGACTTCAACGATTTCCATCTGGATAACCTCCAGATCAGGGTGAGCAACCTGGAGACATACCAGGATACGGTCCGTATGGAGGTTATATCATTAAAGGGAAGGGAACACTCAGGTCTTGACTTTCATCACATCAACACATTGCTTTCCATCGGTAAGAGACACCTCCATTTTTATGACATGATACTCAAAACCGGAGGTTCAGACCTGGACATCCCGCTCCTGACATTTGATTTTGAGTCATACGACAGGTTCAAGAAATTCTCAACCCAGGTGGACCTGGGCTTCTCTTCCCGGCAATCTTACCTGAAAATGGAAGATCTTTTCAGCTTTATCCCGGGGACAGCAAGTGTGTTTGACCAGGTTAGTATAGGTGGAGATATAAGCGGAAAACTGAGTGACCTCAACGGGGATGACCTTGTGATCACATTTGACAGGCAGAGCTCCCTGGTATTTGACTTCATGATGATCGGTTTGCCCGATTTCAACAACACCTTCCTGGATTTCAACTTCAGGAACCTGAATACATCCGTAAAGGCCATAAATAACCTGGCCGGAACCCAGGGAGACGCCCTGGCTCAGTTCCAATATCCCTGGACCAACTTTGGAAATCTCGATTTCAGAGGGTATTTCACCGGATATCCGGATCAATTTGTTGCCTCCGGATTGTTGGACACAGACATGGGACAGATGGTCATGGACCTCTCATTTGAGCCGGACAACCACCGGGGCGTGGATTTCCTGGGCCGTTTGAGAACCAAAGACTTCAGACTGGGTGAGTTCCTCGAACAGGAGCGGGATCTGGATCAGCTGGACATGGATGTATTTGCGGAAGGAAACCTCTTCAATGGAGAGATCAGGGCCGACCTGGAGGGGACCATCGATACACTGGGACTTTACAATTACAGCTACAGCAACATCACCCTGGACGGAACCTTTACCAACAACACTTTCGACGGTGGATTCAGTATCAGTGACCCCAATATCAAGATGGATTTCCTGGGCAGGACCGATTTCTCGGGCGAGGTTCCCGTTCACAGGTTTACAGCGGATGTGGCCAGGGCCAGGCCTTACTTCCTGAATCTTCCCCAGAGCGATCCCAACTATTTTATCTCCTTCTTGATCGAAACGGACCTGTCGGGCCGTCGCATCGATGAGCTTAACGGTGAGCTTAAGCTGGTTAACAGTCTGTTTGAGAAGACCGATGCACAGCTACAGCTTTATGATATAACTGTTGCAGCCAGGAATACCCCGGAAGCCTCATTGATCCGGGTCCGTTCTGACCAGGTGGATATTGATGTCACCGGACAATATAATTTATCTACCCTGCCGCGCTCTTTCAAGAACCTTGCGGACCATTATCTCAATGTGGTTCCATACACCGACCCTTACAGGGACACATCAAACTACTTTGTTTACGAGGTCGACGTAAAACGGATCAATCCGATGCTGAGTTTCTTCATCCCCGATGCCTCAATCGGGGACAACAGCAGTCTGTCGGGAACCTATGATCCCATGAATGCCAATGTTCAGATGCAGGGATTATTCCCTTCACTGGAGATTGCCGGGAACGGATGGTACAATGTGGAGAGCTATGCCCGTTCCGGCCCGGACCTGCTGGAGGCCGGATACAGTGCTGACAGCATGACCTTCGGGAAGAGCTATTCGCTTCAGAACCAGGTAATCAAATTTGATGCGGCTGGTGATACTGCCCACATGACCCTCTGCTGGGAGAATGACACCACACCTGTTTTCTCCGGTGAGATCAGCCTGAACGGAGCATTTCAGCCCGATTCGACAGAGGATCGTGGTTTCCTTATTGACCTTGATCCCGGCAGCGTGGTCATCAATGACATGACCTGGGATGTAGGATCGGCCAACATGTTATTGCGAAAGGGATCCCTCCATGTTGACAGCTTCGAGGTGAAAAGCATCGATAAACACATCCTGGCCGACGGGACCATTTCATCCGGTGAGGGAGATGATTTCCTGGTGGAGGTGGAGAATCTGAACCTGGCCGAAATTCCCGAACTGACAGGATCCAACGTGGAGCTCGAAGGAGAAGTCACCGGGTTCGTCAGGTACAAGCGGGCAGACGAAATCCCTGTTCTGCTGACCAGTCTGAGGGTTGATTCCCTCTGGTTTAATCAACAGTTTATGGGGAAGACCGATGTGGATGCCCGATGGGATGAGGCGATGGGGAGCATCAATATAGATATGCAATCGGAAGTTGACGGGGAGAGGGTTGCTGAAACCAGCGGCACATTTGTCCCGGAAACCCAGGCCCTTGATTTTGATATCAACCTCAACAGCTTTAGTCTGGCTTCACTAGATCCCTATACAGAGGGGATCGCTCATGATATGGAGGGAGTTGCCCGGGTGAACCTTACCCTGGATGGTACACTTAAAGCTCCGGAACTAAACGGATCCATTGCATTTGATGAAGGTGCAGCCACACTCGACTTCCTCAATACCAGGTATGTTTTCAATGACCGGGTCAGGATCTACCACAACAACTTTTTTCTGGAAAATTTCATGGTAGCTGATCAGTTCGGTAATAGTGCGCGGATTAATGGATCGGTGGCAAATGTACACCTGAAGGATTTCTATATCAGCCTGAACATTGATGCCACCAACATGCATTGCATGAATACCCAGTCCGCCGATAACGAAGTCTTTTACGGAACCATCTTCGCCACCGGCAATGTGGGTATCAATGGTCCGACCGGTAACCTCCGGCTAAAAATCAATGGCACCACCGAACAGAATACGGCCCTCTTCCTTCCCCTGTACAATGCCAGTGAAGTGGTAACCAGCGACTTCATCACCTTTATTTCCGAAGAGGATGAGAACCCCGATGAGCTGGCAACAAAGAAGAAAATCGGTGGAATTCAGATGGATCTGGAGGTGGATGTGACCAATGATGCGGTTGTTCAACTGATCTTCGACCCAAAGGTTGGAGATATTATCGAGACAAGTGGTAACGGACAGCTTCGGATGTTGCTCGACCAGTCCAGCGGATTCAGAATGTTCGGGGATGTGGTTCTGGAAAAGGGAGATTACCTGTTCACCCTGCAGAATGTGATCAACAAGCGGTTCAAAATTGAACCCGGAGGAAAGATCAGTTTCAACGGAGAACCACTGGATGCATCCCTTGATCTGGAAGCGATCTATGCAACCCGGGCAGCACCTTACAACCTCTATCCCGACCATGACGATCAAACCAGTGAATCGTTGAAGAAACGGATCCCCGTTGAGTGCCACCTGATCCTGCAGGGAGCGCTGGGCACCCCCACCATTGCCACCGGGATCAGTATGCCCACGGCCGATGCTGAAACCCGGAACCTGCTTGAAAACAGCACCAGTACAGATGAAGAGCTGATGAAACAGTTTCTCTCCCTGCTGGTGATCAATAATTTCTACAGTGTGACAGGCTACGGGGTCGAGAATGCGGGAGGAATGAACAGCAGTGCAATTGCGGGGGTTACCGCCAGTGAGTTGTTATCCAACCAGCTTAGTAACTGGCTTTCCCAGATCAGTGATGATTTTGACATCGGGATCAACTACAGACCCAGAGACGAGGTTACAAGCGATGAAGTGGAGATGGCCATCTCCACCCAGTTGCTGAACAACCGGGTGATCATCAGCGGGAACGTTGATGTGGGCGGAACGGAGACCAATCCATCGCAAGACGAAACCAATCCTTACATCATGGGTGATTTTGATGTGGAGTTCAGGTGGACTGACAACGTGAGCATCATCGCCTTTAACAGGTCCAGGGATGAACTGCTCTTTGAAACTGCACCCTACAAGCAGGGAATAGGCATCTCATACAGCGAAGAGTTTGACCACATCGGTCAACTGATGTCCCGCTACAGGGAGGGATTGAGAAACCGCAAAAAGAGAAGGAAAAAACCCTCTGCGCCGGAATCTGATGAGTAAATCTTTCCTATCTTTGGTCTCTTTAAATCCTACTAACTAAAATCAAGTCTGATGTTTATTGTAATGGTTGTTGTCTTTGTTCTCGGGTATCTTGCCATCGCCCTTGAGCATCCTCTGCGTGTTGACAAGGCAGTTCCCGCACTGATGATCGGCACACTCATGTGGGTTCTCTACATTTTTGGAGCTTTTGACATTTTCACTGCCGGATTGAGTGAAGCATGGAACGCATATATCCATGAAGGAGATGCCGAACATGCCGAACATGGGATTGAAGCGATGCGGCATTTCATCGTAAAGCATGAGATTATTCATCACCTGGGTGAGATTGGCGGCATCCTCTTCTTCCTGCTTGGGGCCATGACCATTGTGGAGGTGATCGACAAGCACGACGGTTTCAAGATCATTACCGACCGGATCAAGACCACCAAAAAGGTGAAGCTTCTCTGGATTCTCAGTTTCCTCTCCTTCTTTATGTCTGCAGCCCTGGATAACCTCACCACCACCATCGTGATGGTAGCCCTGCTTCGAAAACTGATTCAGGACAAGGAGACCAAATGGTTCTTCGCCTCCATGATTGTTCTTGCTGCCAATGCAGGTGGCGCCTGGTCTCCCATCGGTGATGTGACCACCATCATGTTGTGGATCGGCGGGCAGGTCTCTACAGTGAGTATCATCACCCACGTTATCGTTCCCAGTCTTTTCACGATGATCGTTCCGCTGGCCCTTCTCAGCTTCACCCAGAAGGGCAATGTGAACCGTCCGGAGGTGGATGAGAATGAAAAGGTATACACCACACTGTTCGAACGCAAGCTGTTACTGATTATGGGGGTATCGGGACTTCTGTTTGTCCCTGTATTTAAAACCGTAACCCACCTCCCTCCATACATGGGCATGCTGCTTTCGCTGGCGGTGATCTGGCTCACCTCCGAACTGCTGCATAAAAACAAGCCGGATGAGTATAAAAGGCGGCTCAAAGTGATCCATATCCTTGAGCATGTGGATACACCGACCATCTTCTTCTTCCTGGGTATCCTGTCGGCCGTTGCCGCAATGCAGAGCGCAGGACAACTCACAGTGCTCGCTTCATGGCTGGATGAGAACCTTGGGAACATCTTCCTGATCGACCTGGCCATCGGCCTCCTCTCTGCCATTGTGGACAACGTTCCCCTTGTGGCAGGTTCCATGGGTATGTATCCCATTGAAGATGCTGCCAGTATTGCTGCCATGACCGATCCGGCAGCCATTGAGTATGCCTCCAACTTCGTTCAGGACGGATTGTTCTGGGAGTTCCTGGCTTACTGTGCCGGAACAGGCGGAAGCATCCTGATCATTGGTTCTGCTGCAGGTGTGGCTGCCATGGGAATGGAGAAGATCGATTTCATCTGGTATCTGAAGCGCATTTCACTGCTGGCACTTCTGGGATATGTGGCCGGTGCTGCTGTATATTATCTGCAGACACTTATCCTGGCCCATTGATCCGCTTCAAAGGAGCTGTTTGAAAAAACAAGTTGAAACTTTTATAACGGGGTATACTACAACTGGGTATATCCCGTTATTTTTTATATATTCGGTCAAAATACTATGCTCATGAACAGTTTAATTTTTTTACAGGTTACAAACCTGGATACAAGTGCCATAGAGGGAACATCAACCGAGTCTTTCATCGACATCGCCCTTAAAGGTGGCTGGGTCATGCTCCCCATTGTTATCCTGAGCATGATTGCAGTCTACATCTTCTTTGAACGCTGGTTTGCCATCAAGAGGGCGGCAAAGGTGGATCAGAATTTCATGAACAGGATCAAGGACTTCATCATGGAAGGAAAGGTCGATTCGGCCCGCACCCTGTGCCAGTCCACAGAAAATCCGGTGGCCCGGATGATCGAAAAGGGAATCAGCAGGATTGGCCGCCCACTGAACGATGTCAACGCGGCCATCGAGAATGTGGGTAAGCTGGAGATCTACAAACTTGAGAAGGGCCTCCCCACCCTGGCCACTGTGGCAGGCGGAGCTCCCATGATCGGTTTCCTGGGTACGGTGATTGGAATGGTGCAGGCGTTCCACCAGATGTCGACAGCCGGGAATAACATCAACGTGGGCGAATTGTCAGGCGGTATCTACACGGCCCTGATCACAACAGTGGCTGGATTGATTGTGGGGATTATCGCTTACTTTGCATACAACACCCTTGTCGCCAGGGTAGATAAGGTGATCAACAACATGGAGGGCGGCGCTTCTGAATTTATCGACCTGCTCAACGAACCGGCAAATTAGAGAAGGTGGCACTAAAATCGAAAAACAGGGTAATGGATAATTTCGCCATGTCGGGGATGACCGACATTGTCTTCCTGTTGCTGATCTTCTTCATGCTCACTTCAACACTCATCGCCCCCAATGCACTGAAGATGCTACTCCCAAGCCGGGGACAGGTGACCATCCAGACCGAATCGCGTATTCCGACAGTAACCCTGCACAGCGCCAGCCGGTTCACTGTGGATGGCCGGACGGTGAGTATCAACGAACTTGGCATGGTCCTTGAATCAAAACTTGTGGGTATGGTGGATCCCACCATCAAGGTGGTCACCGCTCCTTCGGTCTCTGTTGAAGATTTTGTCAGGATCATGAATGTTGCCGTTGAGAGGGACTATACCGTAGTATTAAAACAGTTGTAATGGCACTGGAGTCAAGAAATAAGACCAATAAGAATTTTGCCATGTCGGGGATGACCGATATTGTCTTCCTGCTATTGATCTTCTTTATGCTCACCTCTACCCTGATTGTTCCTGCTGCACAGAATGTGGATCTGCCCGAAAGCAACAACCAGACCCAGTCCAACCCGGTCCTGGTGGTCTCCATCGACAGGCAAAATACCATCTCAGTGGACGACCAGGTCTACGCACTGGGTGAGCTTGAAAGTGTTCTCCGGAAAAAGCTGGAGAGCTATGGCGAGGCACCCACGGTCAGGCTCAATGCTGACAGGGAGCTGAATATGAAAGAGGTGTTTGTTTTCCTCGATATAGCCAAACGTAACAGATACAAGGTAATCCTGGGCACAAAGCCATCGGGTTAACTGAAATAACGGATCATGAACCGCACCTGTGAGCTACATCAGACCAATAAAACCGTAATTAAAACCTGATGAACCTGAACCGAAGAGGCCTTATCGCCACCATCATCTATCATCTGCTGCTACTGCTGCTGTTGATATTTGCCGGCCTCACCTTTCCCGATCCACCGCCCGAAGAGGAGGGGATCCTGGTAAACTTCGGTACCGATGACACCGGTTTCGGTGACTTTGAACCCATTGGAGATGACCAGCAGGCTGGGGATCCTGACCTGCCCGTGACAGATGCGATGGAGGCCACAGAGGAGGTGTCCGATCCGGTTCCGGAACAGGTGGAAGCTTACACCCCACCCGACCCCTCACCCGTTGATAACGCACAGGATGTGGAGGAGACAAAGGTGAAAGAGGACTCCAAACCTACCAAAGAGGAGATTAAAAGAGAGCGACTGGAGCAGGAGCGGATTGAAAGAGAGCGGATCGAAAAGGCACGGATCGCAGAAGAGGAGCGGATCGAAAGGGAGAAGCGGGAAGAGGAGGAGCGGATCGAGCGGGAGCGACAGGAGCAGGCCGATAAACTGAACAACCTGGGAAAGAACGCCTTTGGAAATCAGGGTGTTGGAGAGAGTGAAGGCTCTGAAGGAATTACAGAGGGTTCCGGGAACCAGGGAGACATCAACGGCAGTCCCGATGCCGACCGGTATGACACAGGAGGCGGATTGGGAGATGGTATCACAGTGGGTGGACTGGGTTCCAGGCGGGGCAGTGTTCCTAAACCTAACCTGTCGGGATGCGAAGTGACCCAGAAGATTGAAATTGTTGTAGATATCCAGGTGGACCGTGACGGAAAGGTGGTAAGCGCCATTGTCCAGAGGGCCACCTACCAGGACAACTGCATCTGGACCATGGTGGTGAAGGCTGCCAAAGAGAGCAGGTTCTCGATGGACCAGAATGCCAACTACCGGCAGACCGGCTGGATCAAATACATTATAGTGCCGTAATGGCGTCTATGATCAGCTTGGTGGCCGCGATCAGTATGGCAACCAGCATAAAATAGCGGATAAATACCGCCCCGCCCCTCACTGCAATTTTCGTCCCCACCCATGCACCGGTCATGTTGCCCGCTGCCAGCAACAGCCCCATCCAGAGATTAATATCCCCGTGAAGGAAAAAAATCACAATGGCCACCGGTGTGTAAAGAAGAATCACGAAGAGTTTCAGTGCATTGGCTTTGACCAGCTCAAATCCGCTTCCAAGCACCAGGCTGGTGAGCAGGAAAAACCCGACACCTGCCTGGATAAAACCACCATAGATACCGATCACAAAAAAGATCACCATCTGCAGGCGGTGATGTATGGGGGGATGGGTTTCATGGCTGGTGATCCAGCGGTTCGGTTTCAGAAGGACCAGGAAGAAGACCAGGATCATCACCCCTGCAATGGCCAGTTTCATCACCTCATCATTCAGTCTCACAGCAATAAAAGCACCCGCCACAGCCCCCAGGGCCGCTGGGATCCCTACCCTGAAACCGGAGGGAAAGTCCATGATCTTCTCCCGGTGAAAACTGGCAACACCCACCACATTCTGGAGAAATATGGCGATCCGGTTGGTACCGTTGGCCACGTTGGGCGGCAGTCCGAAAGCCATAAGAACCGGCAATACAAGGATTGATCCACCGGCGGCAATGGTGTTAATGATCCCCGCCACAACACCAACGGCGACAATCAGGATATAGCTGTACCACTCCATCTGGCCCGATCAGGCAAACATGGGGTAATCGGCCATCAGTTCGTTTACCTGGTGACGTACCTTTTCAATAACCGGCTTGTCATCGATATTCATGATCACACGGTCGATCAACTCCACCATAACGGGGATCACATCCTCCTTCACCCCCCGTGTGGAGATGGCCGGAGTTCCCACCCTGATCCCGCTGGTCTGAAAGGGAGATCTCGAATCGAACGGAACCATGTTCTTATTGACAGTGATGTCGGCCTCCACCAGGATGTTCTCCACCTGCTTTCCGGTAATCTCCTCTGTTTTGGTCCTCAGATCAATCAGCATAGAGTGGTTGTCGGTACCGTCCGACACCACTTTGTAGCCCTGCTTGATAAAAGCATCTGCCATCGCAGTGGCATTCTTTTTCACCTGTTTTTGATACACCTTGAAATCGTCTGAAAGCGCCTCTCCGAAAGAGACCGCCTTGGCAGCAATAACATGCTCCAGAGGTCCACCCTGGATACCCGGGAAAACTGCCGAATTGATGAGCGATGACATCTTCCGGACCACCCCTTTTTTTGTGGCCTTTCCCCAGGGGTTATTGAAATCCTTTCCAATGAGGATGACCCCTCCCCTTGGACCGCGAAGGGTTTTGTGGGTTGTTGATGTAACGATGTGCGCATGCTTCAGGGGGTTGTCCATGAGCCCCGCTGCAATCAGTCCCGCCGGGTGTGCCATGTCCACCATGAAGATGGCCCCGATCTTATCGGCAATGGCCCTCATCCGTTTGTAATCCCACTCCCGTGAGTAGGCAGAAGCACCACCCACCAGCAGTTTTGGCTTCTCCTTCAGTGCAAGCTTCTCCATGGCATCGTAATCCACCCGCCCGCTCTTTTGGTCCAGACCGTATGATACGGCCCTGTAGAGAATTCCCGAACTGTTCACCGGGGAGCCGTGCGAAAGGTGTCCTCCATGCGAAAGGTCCAGCCCCATAAAGGTATCACCCGGTTCCAGGACGGTCAAAAAGACAGCCATATTGGCCTGGGCCCCGGAGTGGGGCTGCACATTGGCAAACTCAGCTCCATAAAGCCGGCACAGACGGTCAATGGCAAGCTGCTCCACCTCATCGATCACCTCACAACCCCCGTAGTAGCGGTGCCCCGGATACCCCTCGGCATACTTATTGGTAAGGCAGGAACCCATCGCCTCCATCACCTGCGGACTCACAAAGTTTTCCGATGCGATGAGCTCAATCCCCCTCTTCTGCCGGTTGTGCTCATGATCAATAAAATTAAACAGATCGATATCCCTTCTCATGGTTGTTACATTTAAATTTTCTCAAATTTAGTCTTTTGCTTCGGGATATAGAAAAGAAAAAATCAGGTTGAAACAAGGTGCCGGCTCAACACACTGATGATGATCTGTTTCTTCAGTGGTTTCGAAAGGAAATCGTTGCAGCCGGCCGAAAGGGCCTTCTCCCGCTCTTCAAGGGAGGTATATGCGGTCTGCGCCACAATGGGCAGGGCAGGTCTGAATTCTCTGATCTGTTGTGTTGCCTCAAAACCACTCATTTCGGGCATTTTCAGGTCCATGAAAACAAAGTCAATATTTGGATTATTCCTGCATGCCTCCACAGCCTCTTTACCATCCCGGGCATGAATGACTTTCAAATTGAAGTCCGAGCTCTCAAGTATCATATTGATAAACTGAAAGTTAAATTCCTCATCCTCTACTACCATGATCTGGTACAGCCTTGAGTCTGTACCGGCCACTTCAACGCCTGAAGTGGGGGCAGCAGCCTCCATGTCGGAATCCTGAGGATGCACGGGCTTATAGGGAAGGTTAACTGTAAAAGTGGTGCCCTTTTCCTTCTCAGACTGTAGGAAGATCCTTCCTCCTAGCAGCTCCACGTTCTCCTTTACAATGGAGAGGCCCAGTCCAAGCCCACCCACCTTGTCTGACAAACTCTTCTCTTCCTGTGAGAACCTGAGAAATACCGAATCGTGGTTCTCAGGCCTGATTCCGACTCCCGTGTCCATCACATAGATCTCCAGCTCCTTACCTTCCGGAGTATTAATGATCCTGTTCCCAAACTCAACAGAACCTTCAAAAGTGTATTTGAGGGCATTGTCCAGCAGGTTATTCAGAATCGTGATCAGTTTATTCGGATCTATCATGATTGTGCCCTCCTGTTCGGACAGCTCATTCTTCAATTGCAAATCGATTCCTTTTTGTTCCGCCTGAAAATTGAATACCGAATGTTGCTCGGTAAGCAACAGGTTCAATGAGGTCACTTTTTCCACTACATTCACCTGTTTGGTATCCAGGCGCGATATTTCAAGGATATCCTCAATAGTTTGCAACAGTTGGTGACTGCTGCTTTGGATCACCTGGAGACAGTAGCTTTGCTTTTCCGGTGAAAGGTCAGGGCTTTTCAGGATATCTGCAAACCCGATAATGCCATTCATGGGCGTGCGTATCTCATGTGACATGTTCTGCAAAAATTCCGTTTTCAGTCTGTCGCTCTCTTCAGCCCTCTCCTTGGCCATGGAGAGGTCAGCCGTTCGCTCTTTGATCTTGACCTCAAGCTCGCCCTTGTGTTTGGATAATTCATCCCTCTGAGCCTGTATCTCCTCTTTCTGGAGAGAGATCTTTTCGTTCTGCTCCTCAATCTCCCTGTTTTTAATATGCAGCAAACCGTTGGCCTCCCTCTTCTCCCTTAACAGTCTGAAATAGAGGAATGCCATTGATGCAGCCAGGATGAATCCCGCAATGAAGATATTCCGCGTTATTTTATGAAACCTCATTTCGCTCTCCAGGACAACCTGTTGTTTTTGCTGTAACAGTTCCGCTTCCTGCAGCTCCTTTTCGTACTGGTACTGGAGTCCAAGGGTAGTGATGTTCTTGATGTTATCTTCACTGGAGATGCTGTCATTGAGTTGCTTGTAGCGAATAAAATGTCCATAGGCCGATTTGAAGTCTCCATTTCTGACAGAAATATCAGAAAGCAGCCTATATCCATCCCTCTCCTTTCTAAGGATAGAGAGCTCGTTTGCCATCCGGATACCCTCTTGTGCATATTTCAGTGCCAGGGGCAGGTTGCCAGTCTCCAGATAGAGTGCACTCATCCTCAGAATTGCCGAACTCATGGTGAGTGAACGGGGAACTGTCGTAATTGCAATCTCATAAGCTTCATGATAATACTCCTCAGCCTGGGCATATCTGGTCTGTAAAAAACAGATTTCTCCCATGCCCATCAGGGTGTGAGCGATCTCGATCTTACAGCCCAGCTCTCTGCTTAGTTCCAGCGATTTCCGGAAATATTCAAGTGCCTCCTGATACTCCCCCAGCTTCAGATACACTTCACCAATGTTATTCATGGCGATGGCAATTCCATACTTGTTATTCAGTTTCTTATCAATCTCCAGGGTTGCATGATACTTCTCAATGGCCCCTTCGTATTCCCTGAGCCAAAAAAGAATGATCCCGATATTGGTCAGGGTTCTTGACATGATCGGTAAATCCCCAATCTTTTCACTTTGGATTTGTGCCTTTTGGAAATAATCAAGCGCTTTGTAATGGTTATCCTGGTCCATGTAAATGATCCCCATGCCGATAAGGGATGTGGCATAACCCTTGCTATAACCGAGTGATTCGCTCAGCTCCAGGGCCTGCTGAATATATTCCAGGGCTTCCGGATAGTCACCTCTCCATCTGAAAATCATTCCCTTTAAGTACAAGCCATCAACCCTGCCTTCCGGATTATCCATTTTTATGGCAAGTATAAGAGCCGAATCAGCATAAGCCTCGGCTTTAGGGCCTTTCTCCCAATGCACATAGGCTGATGACAATTCCAGGAGAAGCTCAAAACGAAGGGAATCGTTGCCTCCGTGCTCATGCATGAGCCTGTACAAACTGTCGATCCTGTCTGTTTGTGTATTTCCTGCCATCAGGAGGATGCTGTGAATACACAACATCATTCCAATTAAGATACTTCTCATTTGCACAATAGTAATAATACAAGCCTGGGGTGCTATTGAGGTGATTTCTCTATATCAAAGTTAATCTTTGAATTTTAATTCAAGAAGAGATTCGGTTTTTTTGTGAAAACATTCACACAATAATTCAAGAAGTAATAAGAAACTGGTGTAACAGAAATAAAAGTGCAGCAACCACACCACCTGAAAGGGGCCCTGCAACAGGGATCCATGCGTAGAGCCAGTCGCTTCTTCCCTTATGATCTATGGGCAGGATGGCATGCATGATCCTGGGCCCCAGGTCCCGCGCCGGATTTATCGCATACCCGGTGGTCCCCCC
Source organism: Bacteroidota bacterium (assembly GCA_039714775.1). Taxonomy (GTDB): domain Bacteria; phylum Bacteroidota; class Bacteroidia; order Bacteroidales. The sequence continues at coordinate 30,392 of JBDLIQ010000001.1, read as the reverse complement.
GAGCGAGAGACCAATGGCGGTTACCAGCAGGGCCACTGGCAATGCACCCAGGGTCCCCAGCCCCATCTTCACCTCCGCTTCCCCTTCAAGAGCAACCGATGGTTCGGCCATGTAGAGGATCACAAAGATCAGGACAAAGGTTCCGATTAACTCACTGATAAAATTGCTCCCTGTCTTCCGGATGGCCGGAGCAGTTGAGAAACAGGCCAGCTGGGCAGCTGCATCGGCAGTCCGGTTGAAATGGTGACGGTAGAAGAGCCAGACTGTAGAGGCCCCTGCTGCTGCTCCCAACACCTGGGCGACAATAAATGGCACCACTTTTATCCAGGGAAAAAGACCGGAAACAGCCAGTCCAAGTGTGACAGCCGGGTTTATATGTGCACCTGAAACCGGTCCCGCCACAGCCACCCCCACAAAGACTCCAAGTCCCCACCCCAGGGTGATCACAATCCACCCCCCGGCATGGCCCTTTGTATCTTCTAATACCACATTGGCCACCACCCCGTTACCCAACAGGATAAGCAGGAAGGTTCCGATAAATTCAGCAATAATCTCATTCATGATAGTTAGGTGGTTAGGTGGTTTGTTAGTTACCGGGTTAGCTATGTGGTTGATTGGGCAGGTGGAGTGTTCCAGGATTGGGAACGGGAGACCGCCTTTTTCCACCCCTTCACCATCTCCTCTCTTTCCGGCTCCCCGGTGGTGGGCTTGAATCTTTTCTGCACCGCCCACTGCTCCCTGATCTCATCAATATCTGTCCAGTATCCCACTGACAGTCCGGCCAGGTAGGCTGCTCCCAAAGCAGTGGTCTCAATGGTTTCGGGACGAATCACGGGAATGCCAATCAGGTCGGCCTGGAACTGCATCAGCAGGTCATTGACCACCGCTCCGCCATCCACCTTCAGTTCACTGATCTTAATACCCGCATCCACCTCCATGGCCCCCATCACATCTTGCACCTGGTATGCAATACTCTCCAGGGCAGCGCGGGCAATGTGGCCGGAGGTGACCCCCCTTGTCAGTCCTGCAATCATTCCTGTGGCATAGGGATCCCAGTAGGGCGCCCCCAGTCCGGTAAAGGCCGGAACAAAATAGACCCCTCCATTGTCTTCCACCGTGGCTGCAAGCTCCTCCACCTCAGAGGAGGACTTAATCAGCTCCAATCCATCTCGTAACCACTGCACCACTGCTCCCCCGATGAAGATACTTCCCTCCAGGGCATAGTGGGTTATACCATCCAGTTGCCAGGCGATGGTAGTCACCAGGTTGTGTTCACTCCGCACAGGTTGCTCACCTGTATTGCAGAGAATAAAACATCCTGTGCCATAGGTGTTCTTCACCGATCCCGGCGAGAGGCACATCTGGCCAAAGGTAGCAGCCTGCTGATCCCCTGCGATCCCTGCAATGGGCACCGGGATGGTAAGAATTTCTTCCGCTGTGTTTCCGTAAATCTCTGATGATGAACGCACTTCGGGAAGCACGCTTTCAGGAATATCAAACAGCTCCAGGAGCTCTCTGTCCCACTGAAGGGTATTGATATTGAACAGCATGGTGCGGCTGGCATTGGATACATCGGTCACATGCACCTTCCCCCCGGTCAGGTTCCAGATCAGCCAGGAGTCGATGGTTCCAAATGCAACTTCGCCCCTCCCCGCTTTCTCCCTTATCCCGGGCAGATGATCCAGCATCCATTTCCACTTGGTGGCTGAAAAATAGGCATCAATAACCAGCCCTGTCTTCTCCCTGATCATCTTCTCCAGTCCCCTGGATTTCATCTCATCACAGGTTGGGGCTGTCCGCCTGTCCTGCCATACAATGGCATTACAAAGGGGTTCCCCGGTTGCCCTGTCCCACGCCACCGCTGTCTCCCGCTGATTGGTAATCCCGATGGCTGCAAGCTCCCCTGCTCCGATCCCCGCGTTTTCGAGCACATCATTCAGCACATGCAACTGGGAAGACCAGATCTCCTTCGGATCATGCTCTACCCATCCGGGTTTGGGGAAAATCTGCCGGAACTCCTGCTGGGCCACGCCCTCTATTTTACCGGCATGGTCAAAAATAATGGCCCTTGAACTGGTGGTACCCTGGTCGATGGAAAGAATGTATCTGGTCATGATAAATAGATTTCATTTGGCTTTAATATAGCAAACTTTGCTCTCAATATCTGAACCGCAGCCTGGCTTAACTGAACATCTCAATTATTGGAGTAGATCCAAATTGGGTTGACGGTGAATCAAAACTAAAGATAAATTCCTTTACTAACAACCTGCTTTTTGTTAGTTTTGACGCACACTTTGACAATACAATCTACTATGATAAACTACAAGACTTTCAGAATCAAACAGATCCTTTTCGCCCTCCTGCTTGGGACAGCTCTTCTAACAGGTCAGCTTTCTATGGGGCAGTCACCCGACCGTGCCATTGAGTTTCCCGACATCCCTGGCTACCTTACCCTGAAGTGTGACTTTCACATGCATACAGTACTGTCTGATGGAAATGTATGGCATGATATCCGCGTGCAGGAGGCCCTGAAGGATGGACTGGATGCCATTGCTATTACAGATCATATTGAATACCAGCCCCACCGTAATGATATCCCCCACCCTGACAGAAACAGGAGTTATGAACTGGCAAAAAAGGCTGCAAAGGGAAGCGAACTGACCGTGATCAACGGGGTTGAAATTACCCGTGACATGCCCCCGGGACATGCCAATGCCATCTTTGTTCAGGATGCCAACAGACTGAACCAGGATGATGTGATGAAGGTTTTCCGGGAGGCCAGACGACAGGATGCCTTTGTTTTCTGGAACCATCCGCACTGGACCGCTCAACAACGGGATGGAATCGCATTCCTGGATACCATGCACCGGGAGCTGATCTCAGAAGGACTCCTCCAGGGAGTTGAGATCTTCAATGAGGATACATACTCCGATGAGGCAGTTAAGATTGCCCTGGATCACAACCTGACCATGCTTGGAAATTCTGACATTCATGGCCTGATCGACTGGCAGTTTGATCTGCCCGGAGGAGGTCACCGGCCCGTCACCCTTGTATTTGCTACAGAGAACAGTCCAAAAGCGATAAAGGAGGCCCTGATGCACCAGAGGACAGCAGTCTGGTTTAAGAATACCCTGGTGGGCAGTGATAAGTACCTGGTTCCGCTGATCCAACAATCAATTGTTATAGAGCGGCATGGTAAATCGCTGGTGGAGAAACTGTTTATACAAAACAACTCCGATGCCGATTATATCATAGAGAATCGTTCGGAATACAATCTGCACAACCTGGCTGATGTTTTTATCCTGAAGGCACACGAGCAGACCCTGGTCCAGGTAAAGACGGTAGAGAAACTTGATTCTTATATACTCCGGTTTGCAGTCCTGAATGCCATTACAGCTCCGGGGGAACACCCGGAAATCGAACTTGTGATAGAATAATCTGGTAAGCTCTGTGTGGTAAAAACCTGATGAAATATCTGCAAAAATATTACTACATTGCGTCCAAAATACGTTAACAATCCAAATTAATTCTCCAATGATGAAAAATGTCATATCAAAAATTTCCAGTCTGGCAGTGGCTGCAGTTATAACCTCCTCTCTCTTTGTTGGATGTACTGTCAAATCAGACAAACCTGACTCAAACTTCAACGGAGTACAGATCGGTGCGATCACCTATAGCTGGCGGAGCATGCCGGGAACAGCACAGGATATTATCGACTATTGTATAGAGACCGGTATCAGCTCCGTTGAACTCATGGGCGATGTAGTTGAAGCATATGCCGGTGTACCAGGTTTCTCCTGGCCTGAAAACTATGATCAAATGACAGACGAGGAGAGGGCCGCTTTTGAAATAGAGCGTGAAGAGGCAAAAAAGAAGATAGCCCAATGGCGAACTTCAGGTGCTTCGGCAGAGAAGTACGCTGAACTTAAGAAGATGTTTGACCAGGCCGGTGTGAACATTCACATTGTAAAGTTCTCCCCTGCCAACTGGACAGATGAGGAGATCGATTATGCTTTCGAGTCTGCAAAAATCCTGGGAGCCGATGGCATCAGCAATGAGATCGGACATGAAGCCTGTAAGCGGCTGGGTGCCTTTGCTGAAAAACATGACATGTATGCCATCTTCCACAACCATGGCCAACCGGGCGATTCCACCTTTCACTTTGAGGATTTCCTCGCCTACTCACCCAACAACATGCTGAACCTCGATGTTGGGCACTATTTCGGAGCTACCGGAAAACACCCCAACGAACTGATCGAAGAGCTGCACGACCGCATCTTCAGCATTCATCTGAAAGACAAGACCGGAAAAGATGCCGATCCGGCCGATACCAATGCCCCCTGGGGCGAAGGCGACACCCCTCTGGAAGATATCCTGCAACTGGTCAGGGATAATCAATACGGCATCTATTGCGATGTGGAACTTGAGTACGACATTCCCAAAGACTCAGACGCAGTCCAGGAAACAGCAAAATGTGTTGAGTTTTGTAAAAACATCCTGTTGTAAGTATTACAGGGACCGAAGCTCATGAAGCCGCCACGGCGAGCTGGAATATAGTTTGAGAGAGAGATTCCAGGAGAGAAGTATATTACTGTAGAAATAGAAAGATGATGCTAAAAAGGATCACAATGTTTATAATAGGGCTGCTGGCCGGTCAGCTCTCCATAATGTCACAGATTGAGAAACCCGATTTTTTCGGCATCTCACCCACATTCTCCACCCAATTCGATGCTGAAGAGCTTGAATATTATAAGGAGATGGGGCTAAATACCATCCGGATTCATCTGCAGAGAATATATGACTACAGCTCGTATGATGAGATCATCGCCACATGCAACGAACTGAGCATTGATGTAATGATGCTGGTCACCTATGAAAGCTATCCATCCACATCTGAGCTAATTCCAAAGTGGGGAACACAGATACCACACTATACCAATTCAATGGAGCTGGTGGACAGACTGGCCACGGCGGTCCCCTATTTCCGGGACAGGGGTGTAAAAGCGTGGGAGATCTGGAACGAGGAGAACGGTACCTGGCATCTCTACCCGGATGAATATGCGTTGCTGCTGGATTCGGTGTATGCAAAATTCAAATATTCGGACCAGTGGGATCCTGAAGCCACCATTGTATTCGGAGGGATCGATGCTGTGGGAGCTTTTCATCCAACCGGTACAAACCCTGATGCAAGTCAATGGGTAAAAGATGTTTTTGCGTCGGCGCATTTTACCAATTTTCATAACGAACATGGCTGCTACCCATACGATGTGATGGCCATTCACCCCTATTACACCTATACCCCTGAAAAATTCAATTACAATATCCAGGATGTCGTTCTGAACACCATGGACAGTTACGGGGATACCGATAAACCTTTATGGCTCACGGAACTGGGGACAAAGAAAGCCGACCCTGATGAGAACGCTGATATCCTCGAAGAGTACGTCAGGATGGCCTTTGCCCACCCGAGAATTGAGCGTTTTTTCCAGTTTAAGTACACCTATTTTGGAACACCTGAATTGGTTGACGACCACAACTATTTCAGCCTGGTGGAGCGGGAAACCGATCAATCTCCACGAGTTTATAAACCATCCTGGTTCCGATACAGGGCGTTAAGCCAGGAGTTGCATACCGGTCCTGATCTGAAAGCTGTAAAGATAGGGACAGAACCGAGGGATCCCTTCCCTGGAGATTTGGTACAGATATACGCGGTTATCAAGAACATCGGGGACTCGGCTACCGGAGGGCAGGCAAATATCTATTTCGAGGTAGATGGAGACCCGGCACAGCACTGGAACATGACTATCGAAGAGCTGGCTCCGGGTGATTCAATTGTTGCCCTTCTGGAAGAAAAATATGAAACACCCGCTTTGCCATTCAGAGTGAAGATTGTTGCAGATAGCGACGATCAGGTTGAGGAGAAGAATGAGGCAAACAACATCTCAAACACACTGATCTTTTCTTCTAATGTCTCATTAAGCTACCTGGGAGGAAACAGCGACTCACTGGACTTCATCATAGAGATGGAGAACTACGATATAGCGGGTGAGGGGATCAGCTACTCCGATAAGGAGACCAGCAATGAGGGAGGCGCCTACAGACCCGATGAAGGGGTTGATATTGAGCCCACCGAAGGAGGATACAATGTGGGGTGGATCAACCCGGGTGAGTGGATCAATTATTCAGATATCAGGGGCGCCGACACAACCTACCAGGTCTATGCAAGGGTAGCAGCCATCAATACAGACAACCGAACCTTCCACCTGGAGGTGGACGGGGAGAATGTGACCGGTCCCCTCTCCTTCCAGGGTACAAATGGGTGGCAAAGCTTTGTTACCGTTTCGGTGGGACAGTTGACCTTGCCAACCGGGAAGAATACCATAACATTTGTACCGGAGTCGGAACTGTTCAACATAGACCATCTCCGTTTTGTTGCATCGGATTACGATTGCCTCTACTGTGAATCCGAGGGTAACAGAGATACCACCAACCGCATCTTTATTGACCAGGTTACCATGGGTGATATGGTCAATACCAGCCATAATGATGAAGGATATGGTGATTTCAAGACCCTTACCGTTGAGATGACCAAAGACAGTGTGGTGGACTATGCGTTCATCCAGGGTGTTCTGCCGGATAGCTCCGGCATGGATAGTAAATGGAGCGTCTGGATCGACCTTAACCAGAACCAGGGCTTTGAAAAGAGTGAGCTGGTGGTGAACGGTAAAACGGGTATGGATATATCCGGCTCATTTACAGTGCCCGGATCCGCACTTACAGGATCCACCATTATGAGGGTATCGATGAAGGGTGGCAACAGCTCCCTGCAGCCCTGTGAGATGATTGGATATGGTGAGGTTGAGGATTACAGTGTGGAGATTGTTGAGGGAGTGCCGGATGGAATCACGAAAAATGAGACCTCAGGCCCTGAACTCCTCAAAATCAGCCCTACCCTGGTTGATGAGATCCTGAAAGTTGACCTTAGCAGCCCCATGACAGGCGAATTAAGCATCATTAACATGCAGGGAGCAATCGTTCACCAGGAGACTGTATGGGAGGTTCATCATGAACTGAATGTTTCAAACCTTGGCAAAGGAGTCTATGTGGTGATGTTCCAGGGTAAAGAGGGCCTGGAGACAGCGAAGTTCATAAAACTCTGATTGATGGTCTTTGTGATTTGATGGTTTACTGCATTCTTCATAACTTGTAGTAAATCATCAATTCCGAACAAGGTTTTGATTGAGAGGGGTGATCTTACTTCCGGGTTGTATTTTGTGCAAATTACCTACTCTCCCAGTTTTAGAAAAAGCTAAGCTTTCATATTATTATCAATAGCATCACAGGTTTTAACATAGTGAGTTATAAAAGGCCAAAGCAGAAACCAGTTCCGCTCCCCTGGAATTGATACATCAAATCAGGTTGAAAAGAGCTGCTCATCTTTTCAGTTCAACAGACCTCAACATAACACAGGTAATGTACCAGGCAGGTATGCAGAATCCATCCTATTTTGCATCGGTCTTCAAGGCCAGGTTTGGTGTCAATCCATCGGATTACAAGAAAAAGAGAAAGCCGGAAAAGGAGGTCTGAAAAAACGCTCTTTTTCCGGCTTGTTCTTTGTGGAGTGCCCAGGACAAGAATCGAACTTGCACGACCTAAATCGGTCACTAGGCCCTCAACCTAGCGCGTCTACCAGTTCCGCCACCTGGGCGTTAATAAGCTTCAATCAAAATAAGAACTCAGATTATGGTGCCCAGAACAGGACTCGAACCTGCACGTACTTGCGTACACTAGTCCCTGAAACTAGCGCGTCTACCAATTCCGCCATCTGGGCATTTGATGACTAATCTTATCTAGAACTCCTCTTGTAAAAAAGCCCGAAAACCTTTTCCGGCTTTCGGGCTGCAAATATATGATTTTTTTATGCTTTTATATACCTGATCCTCTACTTTTTTTATCTACCCTTCTTCGGGACTGCTGTGGAGGTTGTTCTGGCCGGTCTGGATTCACCAGAAGCCTTCTCTTTCAGCATCATTTTTTTGCTCTTTGTGGTCGTGGCAGACTTGGTGGCAGGTGTGTCATATACATCCACATAGGCTACAAACTCGTAAAAGTAGTCAGGATTCAGGGGTGGGGTTTCGATCCACTGAACTCCATCCTCCTCTGTTCCCAGGGTATAGTTATCATGCCAGGTCTCGAATACATCCACATAATATCTCTGGTTTGCCAGGTTGGCGAATACAACCTCTCCTGCATTGTTGGTATAGGCTTCTGCCACCAGGTTGGTCTCATTGTCCCAGTCAAACAATGAAGGATAGAGGCGCACCCTGGCATCGGGGACAACATATTCGTCATAGTACTCTTTCACAATCACCTTGAGCGAACCGATCACCTCCACCGGGAAATAGGCAACACTTATATCTCCCCTATCACCAAATGCAGTAAGCATCACATTGTATATTCCCGGAAGATCAAAAGCATAGGTGGGGCTGAATGCCGAGGTGATGGTTCCATCATCCATGTCCCACTCCACATGTTTTGCATTGGTGGAGAGGTTGGTAAAGGTTATGTTCTCATCAACATAGGCGGGCAGCGGATCGATGATCGCATCGGCAAAGGGTTCTTTGTAGCAGCTTGTCACCATCAGTGACAAAATGGGCAGTATGGTAAGTAAGCGTTTCATGACAATCGGTTTTTAGTTCATTTACTAAATAAAATTCAAATAGCATGCCAAACTATGTTATTGCCATTCCAAAGGTTTTTTATTCCTTTGGCGAAAATAGAGAAAACACTTACTCACAATCAGTATGAACCGGATAAGTTTTACAATTATTATTACACTGGCACTCATAGCAGGCCAACATTCAGGCATTACCGCTATAGGCCAAACGGCTGGCCACTCCACCTCTGCCATTACCCTTGAGGATGTCTACCGCTCAGATAAGTTCTACGCAGAGACACTGGATGGGCTTAAATCGATGAATGACGGGGAGCACTATACGGTTCAGCACCACGGCCGGATTGACCGCTACAGCTACAGGAGCGGAGAATGGGTGGAGACCCTCTTCGATCTGTTTGCACATACAGGAGTGAAGCAATTTGATGATTACCATTTCAGCATGAATGAAGAGAAGATTCTGATCGAGACGGCTCATGAGAAGATCTACAGGCACTCGTACATGGCAAACTACCATGTGTATGACAGGTCATCCGGCAGGCTTGCTCCCCTGTCATCAAACGGTAAACAGCAGCTGGCCACCTTCTCCCCCGATGGAGACCGGGTGGCTTTTGTGCGGGACAACAACCTCTATATCCGGGACCTGTCACAATCAGATGAAACCCAGATCACCTTCGATGGTTTGAAAAACCAGGTGATCAACGGAGCACCGGACTGGGTCTATGAAGAGGAGTTTGGCTTCTCACAGGGTTTTTACTGGTCGCCCGATGGGTTGAAGATTGCCTTTTACCGGTTCGACGAAAGCAGGGTGAAACAGTTCCACATGACCATGTTTGGCTCCCTCTATCCCAAGCCATATGAATTCAAGTACCCCAAGGCAGGTGAAGAGAATTCTGTAGTTTCGATCCTCGTATATGATCTGGAGACCGGTGCCGTCACCACCATGGAGACTGGCCGGGAGACCGACCAGTACATTCCCAGGATCAAGTGGACCCGGGATCCCAACACGTTGAGCATCATGCGGCTCAACAGGTTACAAAACCAGCTTGATATCCTGCATGCAGATGCCTCCACCGGGGAGTCTGCGGTGGTTTACCGCGAAGAGAACGAAAAGTACATCTCTGAAGCCTCCGACAACACGGTAACCTACCTGGAGGACGGCGAACACTTCATCCTGAATAGTGAAAGGGATGGGTTTTTCCACCTCTACCTGTTTAATTTCAACACAGGAGTTATTCAACCTGTTACCAGCGGCGATTATGATGTTCATTCACTGCTGGGATATGATGAAAAGAGTAAACTGCTCTATTACATCTCTTACGAGGAGTCGACCGTTCAGAGGCACGTCTACTCCATCCGGTTGGATGGCACAAAGAAGAGGAGAATAAGTATCCGCGCAGGAGACAACAGCGCCACCTTCAGCACCACCTATAAGTATTACATCATGGATCACTCATCTGCCAATTTTCCCGGACACATTACCCTACACAACCGGAAAGGGAAAGAGCTGAGGGTGCTGGTGGACAATGCACGCCTGAAGAAAACCATGAAAGCATACGGGTTTACAAAGACTGAATTTATAACCGTTCCCACAGCCAGTGGAGAGGAGTTGAATGGCTGGATGATCAAACCGGCCGGTTTTGACCCGGACAAGAGGTACCCGCTCTTTATCTACGTATATGGCGGACCCGAATCACAGAAGGTGATCGACAGATGGGGAGACAGCAGGGCTGTCTGGTTCCAAATGCTGTCACAGCAGGGCTATATTGTGGCCTGTGTGGACAACCGGGGCACCAACGGCCGTGGAGAGGAGTTTAGAAAAGCGACCTACATGTCGCTGGGCAAACTGGAGACCATCGACCAGCTGGAATCGGCCCAATGGTTTGGGTCGCAGGAGTATATCGATGCCAACCGCATGGGGATCTTCGGATGGAGCTACGGCGGATTCATGACCACTCTTTGCATGACCAAAGGCAAAGGAACTTTCAAAATGGGAATCGCTGTTGCACCGGTCACCAACTGGCGCTATTATGATACCGTCTACACGGAAAGATTCATGCGTACACCCCAGGAGAACCCCAAAGGGTATGATGGGAACTCACCCATCCATTTTGCCGGCGGACTTGAAGGAAAGTTCCTGCTGATCCACGGCAGTGGGGATGACAATGTGCACTACCAGAACTCAATGGATTTAGTGGAGTCGCTGGTTCAGGCGGATAAGCAATTTGAGATGCAGTTTTATCCAAACAGGGACCATCACATTGAGGGAGGAAACACTACGTACCACCTCTACAACCGCATGACCGATTTTATTTTGGAGAACCTGTAGCCTGCCCTGTCAGGAACCATAGAGAATTCGTATCTTTGCCGCGTTTTTAACTTTTGAACCGAACATGATCAATATTACATTTCCGGACGGGACAATCAGGGAGTATGAAGAGGGCGTATCAGGGCTGGATATTGCCAGGAGCCTGAGTAACAGCCTGGCACGCATGGTATTGTCCATCAACGTGAATGACGAACTGTGGGACCTGACCCGCCCCATTAACCAGGATGCAGCCATTAAGCTGAACAAGTGGGAGGATGAAGAGGGAAAGCATGCATTCTGGCACTCTTCGGCCCACCTGATGGCCGAGGCCATCGAATTGCTCTATCCCGGTACCAAATTTGGAATAGGACCGGCCATTGAGAACGGTTTCTACTATGATGTGGATCCCGGTGATGATGTGGTGATCACAGATGGGGACCTGCCAAAGATCGAGAAAAAGATGAAAGAGCTGGTTTCCCAGAAGAATAGTTATCAGCGGGAGGAGGTAAGCAAGGAGGAGGCCCTGAAGTTCTTTGATAACAAAGGCGATCAGTACAAAACCGAACTGATCAGCGAGCTGGAGGACGGAACCATATCCTTCTATCGGCAGGGCAGCTTCACCGATCTTTGCAGGGGACCACACCTGGCCGACACCTCCCCCATCAAGGCAATCAAACTTCTCAGTTTAGCCGGGGCCTACTGGCGCGGCGATGAGACCCGCAAGCAGCTCACCCGGATCTACGGAGTTTCATTCCCTAAAGCAAAGATGCTGGAGGAGCACCTGGAACTATTGGAACAGGCCAAGTTGCGCGACCACAGGAAACTGGGCAGGGAGCTGGAGCTTTTCACCTTCTCACAGCGTGTGGGGCCAGGTTTGCCCCTCTGGCTTCCAAAAGGAGCAGAACTGAGGGAACGACTGGAGAATTTCCTGAAAAAGGTGCAGCGTGCGCATGGGTATGAGCCGGTTATCACCCCCCATATCGGACAAAAAGAGTTGTGGGAGACTTCCGGCCACTATGCCAAATACGGAAAGGACAGTTTCCAACCGATCAACACCCCACAGGAGGGCGAAGAGTTTCTGCTGAAACCGATGAACTGCCCACACCACTGTGAGATCTACAAATTCAAACCCAGGTCATACCGTGATCTTCCTGTTCGGCTTGCCGAATTTGGAACGGTTTACCGCTACGAACAGAGTGGTGAGTTGCACGGACTTACCAGGGTAAGGGGCTTTACCCAGGATGATGCCCATATCTTTTGCCGGCCCGACCAGTTGAAGGATGAGTTCATGAAAGTGATCGACATCATCCTCTATATTTTTAAGACTTTGGATTTTAAGGATTTTGTCACCCAGATATCCCTCAGGGACCCCGAAGACAGTGAGAAGTACATCGGGACCGATGAGAATTGGGAGAAAGCTGAGACCGCCATCCTGGAAGCTGTAAAAGCCAAGGGAATGGAGAGTGTGGTTGTGGAGTATGGAGAGGCTGCCTTCTACGGACCCAAGCTTGACTTCATAGTCAGGGATGCGCTGGGCCGGAAGTGGCAACTGGGAACCATCCAGGTGGACTACAACCTGCCTGAACGATTTGAACTGGAGTACATCGGTGCTGATAATCAGAAACATCAGCCGGTGATGATCCATCGTGCACCCTTCGGATCGATGGAGCGTTTTGTGGCTGTTTTGATCGAGCATACAGCAGGGAAATTCCCCCTTTGGCTGACACCCGATCAGGCTGTAATCCTTCCTATCAGTGAAAAATACCACGATTATGCAGAAAAAGTTTCAGAATTCCTGAAAAATTACGATATTCGCACCCTGATTGACGGGCGGAGTGAAAAGATAGGTAAAAAGATCAGGGATAACGAGTTAAAGCGAATTCCCTATCTGCTTATCATAGGCGAAAAGGAGCAGGAAAGCAATACAGTTTCCGTTCGCAGGCAGGGAGAAGGTGATAAAGGGGTCATGAACCTCGAAGAATTTGCAGCTTTTTTGCAAAATGAAGTAGAAAGTCAGCTCGAGTCAATTTAAACAGATGTTTAATTAATCAATAGGAGGACATAGTCATAGCTGGACCAGGTCATTTTCGTAGAAGACACAACGATAACCGCAACAAAGACAGGATTTTTTACCGGACCAATGAACATATCCGGGCAACCACAGTAAGGCTGGTTGGAGATAACATCGAAAATCCGGGCGTAATGTCTCTCCCCGAGGCTCTAAAAATTGCTGACGCGCTTGAACTCGACCTGGTTGAGATTTCACCAAAGGCCGATCCGCCAGTTTGCAGGGCCACGGATTACCAGAAGTTTCTCTACCAGCAAAAGAAGAAACAGAAGGAGATGAAATCCAAAGCCACCAAAATTGTGGTGAAGGAGATCCGATTCGGACCAAATACCGATGAGCACGACTATGGCTTTAAGCTGAAGCATGCTCAGAAGTTCCTGGAAGATGGAGCAAAACTTAAGGCATTTGTATTCTTTAAGGGAAGGTCCATCTTATATAAAGAGAAAGGTGAGATTTTGTTGCTCAGACTGGCACAGGATCTTGAGGAGGTAGGCAAAGTGGAACAACTTCCCAAACTGGAAGGAAAAAGAATGACCATGTTCCTTGCCCCTAAAGTGAAGAAAAAGTAGTGATAAATAGATAAATTGTAGGAATAATGCCAAAAATGAAAACAAATCCGGGAGCAAAAAAGAGATTTACGATCACCGGAAGTGGTAAAATCAAAAGAAAACACGCTTACAAAAGTCATATTCTTACCAAAAAGTCAAAGAAGCGCAAGCGGAACCTGACATATTTTGGAGAGGTTCACAAAGCCGACGAAGAGAATATCAAGCGTCTGCTTGCTATGAAGTAAGAGACAGATCTTTTGAAAACCAGGTAAATTAGTGTTGACCGGGATGCAGTGCAAGAAGTGTCCAGCTTCGGCGGACCGCCTTCATCCAAAAAAATGAAGTAAAATGCCAAAAACAAAAAATGCTGTCGCATCACGACAGAGAAGAAAAAAAGTAATGAAGCAGACCAAGGGTTACTTTGGTCGCAGGAAAAATGTCTGGACAGTATCCAAGAATGCTTACGAGAAAGGACTCACATATGCGTATCGTGACCGTCGTAAGAAAAAAGCCAGCTTCAGGGCGCTCTGGATACAGCGTATTAATGCTGCCGTGCGTGAACACGACATGTCCTATTCAGAATTTATGGGAAAACTGGGTAAGGCCGGTATAGAGATCAACCGCAAGGTGCTTGCCGATCTGGCCATGAACGACCCCCAGGCTTTTGAAGCCATTGTGAAAAAGGTACAATAGGTACAAAACCACATGATATAAAAAAGCCGGGCCACATTCAGTAGCCCGGTTTTTTTATTAGTTTGTTCGCTACCCGAACGTTAGAAGTTAGTAAGTTTGCAGAAATTTATACTGTGATGAGGATTGCACTGATTGGATACGGAAAGATGGGACAGGCCATCAAGGCGTTGGGCGAAAAACAGGGAGATTCATTTCCCCTTGTCATTGACCTGGATAACAGCAACGAACTGAATGCCGCGAACGTAAAGGATATCGATGCTGCCATTGAATTCACCTCACCTGTTTCGGCACCGGAGAACATTCTGGCATGCATAGATCTTGGTCTGCCGGTGGTATCGGGAACAACTGGATGGAACGAAAGATTCGGAGAGGTAGAGAAGAGGTGTATCCAGGAGAAAGGGGCCTTCTTCTATGCCAGCAATTTCAGCATCGGGGTCAACATTCTTTTTGCCATGAACCGGAAATTGGCAGGGATCATGAACCGCTTCCCTGAATATCGGGCATCGATGGAAGAGGTGCACCATATTCATAAACTGGATGCTCCCAGCGGAACCGCCCTTACGCTTGCCAACCAGATCATTGACCGGCAGAAACAGGTGAATAGCTGGAGTCTCACCACCCCGGCTGATCCTTCCATTATTCACATCGAATCCATCAGGGAGGGAGAGGTCAAAGGGAAACACACAATAGAGTATGAATCCGCCCTGGACACCATCACGCTGAGTCACAATGCCAAATCGAGGGATGGATTTGCAGCCGGAGCACTGATGGCTGCTGCATACATAAAGGATCAGAAAGGGATATTCGGCATGGAGGAGCTGCTTAACCTCTGACCATGGCCATGAGAAAACCGTGGCGCTATATTTGGTTTGGAGCTGCCGTTCTGGTCTGGTCCCTCCTCATGATCTGGATCCAGTTATGGATCCTGCTCTTTTTTAACCTTGTACTGGTTGACCTGTTCATCACACGAAAGGTGGACTGGACTCTGAAAAAATACAGACTCCCCGGTCTCCTCCAGTCCTCTATAGAATGGATGTCCGTCTTGATATTGGCCATCTGCTTATCCTTCACCATCAAAGTTTTCTTCGTTGAAGCATATAAAATCCCCACCCCTTCGATGGAGGAGACACTGCTGTCCGGAGACTATATCTTTGTGAGTAAACTGGCATACGGGCCCAGACTCCCGGGCACTCCACTGGCCATCCCCTTCTATCACAACAAGCTTCCTTCAGGAAGAAAATCCTATTCAGAACGGATCAGCATGCCCTACAAACGTCTTTGGGGATTCTCAAAGGTAGAGCGAAACGACATCATCGTTTTCAATTTCCCGGAAGGAGATACCATGGTGGTCCAGTATCCCGGGCAGAATTACTACTCCCTGGTAAGGCAGTATGGACGGGACTACATCCTCTCCGAATTTGATTTCATAACACACCCGGTCGATAAGCGGGAGAACTATATCAAAAGGTGCATTGGACTTCCGGGGGATCACCTCGGCATTGTTGATGGAGAGGTGATAGTAAACGGGAAGGTGAGATTGGATGATCCCGGGAGAAAACACAAGTACTATGTAACCACCAACGGCTTGCCCCTGCCCGAGCCCTTTCTCGATTCGTTAAAAATTCTTAAATCCTCAGTGACCTACAATCCGGTAAACTCACTTCACGTTCTATACCTGACGGCAGATAAAGCCGAGGTTGTACAGGATTTTCCGGGGGTGCGCTCCATTAAAAGATATGCAGAACCCATGCTTTCATTCCAGAACCAGGAGATCTTTCCCCACAGTCCCGATTACAGGTGGACCGGGGATAATTTTGGTCCCCTGAAGGTTCCTGCCAGGGATGACAGCGTCGATTTGAACATAGTGAATCTTCCTGTTTACCAGAGAATTATAGATGTCTACGAACATAATGAACTGCAGGTAAAGGATGGAGAGATCCTGATCAATGGCAAGCCGGCCACATCCTACACCTTTAAAATGGACTACTATTTTGTCATGGGTGACAACCACCACAATTCGGCCGATTCAAGGTACTGGGGTTTTGTACCGGAAGACCATCTGCTTGGGAAAGCGGTGAAGGTCTGGTTTTCCATTGAGCCCGACAAACCAGTTATTGAGGGTATAAGAAAAGAGCGTATCTTTAGCCCCATAAAATAAAAAAACAACAATGGACATTAGTAATTTATTGAAACACAAATACTTCCGATTCGGAATAGCCATTACCATTTACATCCTTTTCGTGATCTGGCTCAAGAACCCCTGGTTTTTGCTTGGAATCCCGGTTGTATTTGACATTTATGTGACCAGGAAGGTGAACTGGTCCTTTTGGAAAAGCCGTAAAAAGAAGAACAATGTGATCGTTGAGTGGCTCGATGCCCTCATTTTTGCGGTGGTGGCAGTCTCTATTATCAACATCTTCCTGTTCCAGAACTACAAGATCCCTACCCCATCGATGGAGGGCAGCCTGCTGGTGGGAGATCACCTCTATGTGAGCAAAACAGCATATGGCCCGCGAACCCCCAACACCCCCCTGGCCATTCCGTTTCTGCCCAACACCGTGCTCGGCAGCAAATCATACCTGGAGTGGATCGAGAAGCCCTACAACCGCCTGAGGGGATTCAGCGATGTGAAAAGGGACGATATTGTGGTCTTCAACTTTCCTGCTTCTGATACGGTAGCGCTTGAAAAACATGACCACAGGCTCTACGCCAATGGCAACTTCGACTACTACGACCTGATCAGGGATGAGATCCACTACTATAAGATGAAAGACTCGGCACAGTACAACCGTACCCGACCCTACAAGGTGTATGAAAAAGCTGTGCGGGAGCTTATTGCCAAGAAATTTGATGTGGAAACCAGGCCGGTGGACCGACGTGACAACTATATCAAAAGATGCGTCGCTATAGCCGGAGAGACCATCCAGGTGATCGATAACAACGTGGTCGTAAATGGTGAAAAGCAGAAGCAATTTGAGGGATTGCAACGATGGTACAGTGTACGTACGAACGGAATGCCCATTAAACCAAACGTCCTGGAACCCTTTGGAGTAACCAGGGAGCTGGCCGATGTTCGCAACAATCCCAACTATACTTTCCCACTGACAGCTGACGTTGCGCAGCAAATCGCCTCCCTTCCCGGCATCGCAAGTGTTGAACCCATAAACCTCCACACGGAAGGTCAGTTCGACAGGGATATCTTCCCACACGATAAAAGGTACCCCTGGAACCTGGAGTATTTCGGCCCACTGAAGATTCCTGCCAAAGGCGAAACAGTGGAGCTTAACACCCTGGCCCTCCCCCTCTACAGACGGATAATTGAAGCTTATGAAGATAATAAGCTTGAGGTGAAGGGGGAGCAGATCTACATCAATGACGAACCGGCCACATCCTACACTTTCCAGATGGATTACTATTTCATGATGGGTGACAACAGGCACAATTCGGCCGATTCACGTTTCTGGGGTTTCGTGCCGGAAGACCATGTGATTGGTAAGCCCAGGCTGATCTGGCTCAGCATGGATAAAGAGTATGGCGGGATCCGCTGGAACAGGATGTTCCGGATTGTCAGGGCCGGCAGGTAAAAAGCGGGACCCTTGGTCTACCCCTTACTTTATAACGGACCGGTCAACTACTTTGCCCGGCTTGTCAGAGAGGAACACCCCCTCCTTGAACAGTATGACAACTATCTTAAACAGACCTACCGGAGCCGCTGCCGTATCCTGGGTCCAAACGGTGTGCATTCACTCTCCATTCCGGTAAAGCGAAAGCGGGGCAAAAAGAGCCTCTTTAAGGAGATCAGGGTCGACTACGACAAACCATGGAACAAGATCCACTGGAAAAGCCTGGTGGCCGCATATGGAACATCCCCCTTCTTTGAATTTATAAGAGACGACCTGAAACCCCTCTATGAGCGGAGGTTTGAGTTCCTGGTTGACCTGAACCTGCAGATGCTCGAAAAAACAGTAGAGATAATGGGACTGGCTATTCCTGTACGTCTGAGCGATGCCTTTACGGAGATCACCGGGAAGGATGATCCCAGGGCATTTATCCATCCCAAGATAGATCTGGTGGTGGCAGATCCTTCATTCTCACCGGTCAGCTACCACCAGGTATTTACAGAGAAGCATGGTTTCCAGCCCAACCTGAGCATCCTCGACCTGCTCTTTAATGAGGGGCCCAACAGCCTCTCGATCCTGCACGGGAGTCTTAAAACCTGAGTCCCATTGTAAGCATCAGGTTGTTTGGGTTGATCTGGTTTACAGATGTGTAACTCGATTCAGGAACGGAACTACCGGGATAATAGAGTCCATATACCTCGGAACGGTTTCCACGTGAATAGCTGATATCGAAGAATGCACCTTTGCTCCGCACGCCCAGTCCGGTGGAGTAGATCCACTCATCGGCATTGTTCCGGGGATCGGCATAGGGACTCATCAGGTACTGGATCCCTCCCCTGAAATAGACCGCACTTATCCTGAGTTCGGCACCTGTCCTCAGGTTGTGTGAAGCCTGGTAATTATTGCGAATGCGGTCGTTCTCCTCGAAGAACTTGTCATCTCGTGCATCCAGTCTGGCTGCCGAGTAATCGACATACTCATAAGCTGCCGACAGGGTGGCGATCTTGAAGAGGATCACCGATGCATGGGCATTGGCCCGCATGGGTGATTTCAGCCTGTAGTCGTATGCACCGCGGGGAGAGGTCGCATTGGTGTCCTCAATACCCGAACCGGTATCCCAGGTAGAAGAGGCATCTGTGTACTTCTCCTCGGTCAGCCAATAGTAGGTCGGTATCTGAAATGAAGCACCCACCCTGAGCAGCTGCAGTGGCCTGAAGATCATGCCAAACCGGAAGTTATATCCCCATCCCCTGGTGCTGTTAAACTCCCTGAACAAAAAGTCGCTAATGTTCGGAATTGTATTGTCCTGATCCCTCTCTGAATGGTATATCTCTTCATGAAACCTGACGGAGTGGATTCCCATGGTGGCTCCGAAATAGAGCAGGTTGCTGAAGTTGAATGCTCCCGATATGGCATATTCTCCAATGTATCCCGAGTGATCCTTCTCCCTGTAGACCCGCTGGCCATAGCCGCCATCCTGAATATCGTTCCAGTACTCGGCTGCTGTTTCATCATAGGGGAGCAGGTTGGCATCAATGGCCACATCCTCATAGAAGATACTGAAATCATCACTGTTGGCACGCCAGGTGAATTCATCCAGCAGCGTACTCTGCTGGTTTGTTCCATGCATGGTGGTGCGGTTGTTATAATTAACCAGCGTGTTGTAGCCCAGTGCAAATGATGCCCCAACAAATCCACTCTTCCGGCCCGTATTCATTGCAGAGACATATCCCAGGCTTCCCACATTGAATCTTAGCCTGGAATCATCGTTTACCGATCCAAGCCAATTAGATGATGTATTTACCCAGTAGAAAGAGGGTGTAAAAGAGAACTCTGAAGCGCGGTAAAAACCGAGACCGGCAGGGTTAACCTGTATGGCAGACAGATCTCCGCCAAGTGCTCCTATGGCGCCTCCCTGGGCAGCATAACGGGCTGTTCCAAAGGGATTGTACCTTGAATACCTCAGGGCCTGGGTCTCGTTTTGCGCCTTGAGCGTGAGCACTGTGCACACTCCCAGTAAGGCTATGATTGAAATCCTTTTCATGGCTGTATGATTTTATTCTGGTAAAAGCCAGGGAACCCGAAGGTTCCCGGCTACAGTGGATAGATTATCGTCTCGAACCTGAGCGTGATCCGCCTGAACTCCTGCTCGAGGAGCTGGACGAACGGCTTGAACCACTGCTGCTGCGACTCGGCGAGCTGGACCGGCTGTAGGAGCTGCTGCTGCGACTCGGTGAGCTGGATCGGCTGTAAGAGCTGCTTCGGCTCGAACTACTCGAGCTGCTCGGACGGCTGTAGGAGCTGCTGCTACGGCTTGAACTGCTCGGACGGCTGTAGGAACTGCTGCTACGGCTTGAACTGCTCGGACGACTGTAGGTACTCTTGCTCCGGCTGGGAGTTGCCGACCTGTTGTAGGTACTGCTGCTCCGGGTTGGAGTGGCCGAACGTGTTGTTGTACCCTGTGAGCTCCTGGATTGTGTAGAACTCCTGTTGTATGTTGATGAGGAGCTGGTCCTCGGTTTGGTGTACCTTGGCGAATAGGTTTGGCTTCTATTCCCGGAACTCTTCTGAACAGTAGTGGGTCTGGTGGTTCTTACAGTCGTACGCTGGGTACCGGAAGTGGTAGTCCGGGTTGCATTGGTACGGGTTGCATCGGTTCGTGCTACATTGGTACGGGTTGCAGTGGTACGGGTTGCATTGGTACGGGTTGCATTGGTACGGGTTGCATCGGTTCGTGCTACATTGGTACGGGTTGCATTGGTACGGGTTGCATCGGTTCGTGCTACATTGGTACGGGTTGCATTGTTCTGCGTGGCACTGGTGCGGCTCCTGGCTTTAGGATCTACATAGGTCGTGTTCTTAACAGCTCCTGATCTATTACCTGAACTACTTGAGTACCCGTAATAGGACCTGTTATCCAGTTTGCCATAGTGGTAACGGCCTGAACCGTAGTAGCGACTGTCATAATACCCGTTGTTGTAACCATGGTAGTACCCGTGGTTGTATCCACTCCAGTAGGAGCCTCCATAATAGGGGTAGTATCCTCCATAATAGCCACCACCGTAACCCCAGGGGGAGTAGTAAGAGTCATAATAACCACCATATCCCCAGTATGATGGATAATAGCTGTAACCATACCTGGGGTATCCGTAAGAGAATCCCATTCCCCAACCAGGATAACCCCAATTCATGCTCATCCCCCAGTAGGAGCGGCGGCCGGAATAATAGTAATCGGTATAATAAGGATCGTAGTAATCCCAACCATAATACTCATCCGAGAAACGCCTCAGGTTGGATGAGTAGTAATTGTCGTTGGGATCATTGTAATAGTTGTAATTATTGACAATAACAGGGGCACTCTCCTCTCCATACTGAACCATTTGATACATGGTGTCAACCTCCTGGTACTGCTCGGCATAGACTGCCTCGCTCCCCACCGGTTCATAGGTCTCACCAAGCATCTCGGCCTCCTTCTGTAACTTATATTGCTCATAGTCGCTCAGTTCCGCTGCCGGGTAAGCCTGGGTTTCTGCATATACCAGCTCCTGTACCATGGGGTCGGCAACCGCTGCCTCGGCAGCAATGACAGCAGGGTCCTCTACAACAACAGTCTGCTTTTCTGCAGCTTTCGGATTATAATATACATCGTCATACTCTGAAGATGCAACCTGCTTTGTTGAACTGCAAGATGTCAGGATTATCGCTGTGCCTATGATGGCGATGGTTAAAGTTTTCATGACATTTCCTCCCGGTGTTTTTTTGCATTTAATTGTTCTACATGTTTAGAAACAAAGTTCGTGCCAAAAAAGGATTTCAAATGAATGTAATTAAGTGCAATTTAACAATTATTCGGATGCGCCCCGATAAAGCTATCAACGCACTCTACCAGCCCGGTTCCGACCGGATCATCCGGTGCATTGAGTAATTGTAGAGTGGAGTGCGGTGAGGATTGTAGGTATTCCCCATGCGGGGATTGTCATCCTGTGTATAGATCCAGAGCCTCTTCTGGTCCCACACCAGGACCTCATCCCGTGCATCGCCATACAGGTCCTGCACCATATGGCATAGTACCGGGTGATTGCCGGAAGGAAACCGTACGGAGAGCTGACCCAGTTTATCATACATCCCACCGGAAACGGAGTCGGCAGAAATCATATAGAACTCCTCCCCATCCCCCTTCCAGTTTACAGGCACACAACGACTTACACTAAAA
The DNA here is from genome assembly GCA_039714775.1 of Bacteroidota bacterium. GTDB lineage: Bacteria > Bacteroidota > Bacteroidia > Bacteroidales. The sequence continues at coordinate 8,268 of JBDLIQ010000001.1, read as the reverse complement.
GCCGGTACGAAGTTTTTCAAAACATTCCCGGATGCATCTGAGATGTGAATCAGGCCATCACTGCCCCAGCTGTTGGAGGTGACCAGTTCAAGCCCCGGCTTCTCCATATCGAAGTCTGCCACTGCCATATATTCCACATGTCCCATTATATTCTGCTTCAACAGTTTTCCTTCAAAGTCCACATACAACATACCCCAATCTCCTGCCGCATAAAGAATACAGGGGATCTCTTTCTCTCCTTCAATCAGCCTGGTGATCGCCACCCCATTGCAATGATCACCAATGAACTCACCCGAATTAAAGAGCTGGTTGCCCTCAGAATCGAAAGCCGAATAACCGATCAGTATTTCATCCCGGCCATCCCCATTCATATCATGGAACAGCGGTTGTGATCCACTCTCAAGCTCACGCTCCCACAACATATCAAGCTTTTCATTGAATAGAGCTAATCGCTTGTTCCTGTCGGTAAGCAACATGCAGTTATCCCGGCCGGTTCCAAGAAGGTCTCCGAAGATAAGGGTTCCGGGCTGCACCGGTCCGGACACCTCTTTGGTATTGATCAGCGCCCCGCTTTTCCCATCCAGCAGATGGATCCGGCCTTCACTCACAAAGATCACCTCTCTTTGACCGTCTCCGTCCAGGTCATGGATCTGGACCGGCAACTCACTTCCACTTCGATTCCATGAAGATGCAGGGTTGCCATATTGCCAGAGCAGGGTCCCATCAAGGGTCATTGCAGTGATACAGACGATCGAACCGGACTCTCCACGGCTCCTGGTAAACAGGATCTCTTTGTTACCATCACCGGTCAGATCGCCCAGCCTGATGTTCTGGTCAGTCCCGAATTCTGCTGTTTCAAGGGCTCTCCAGCACACCATCCCGGGATGTCCGGCCAGGTGAAGTTCCTGTCTCTTTTCCAGTTGTCTTTTCTTTCGCTTTAGCTGCCTCTGTTCACCCTTTAAAAGCTTTACCTCCACACGACTAAAACTTGCGGGCAGATCTGAGATCAGTCCGATCTTCCCGGGAAGAATCACCTCAACCTCCTCGTACATCCTGATGGAATCATTGAGCACAGTGGATATCTTGTTACGCCTTACCGTAACCACAGCGTGCATCTCCTCTCCGGGGGTCCATACCACAGGTTTATATTCCAGGATCCTTTCAATGGACCTTAAAGGTGTGAGCGACTGCTGAATATGCTTTAGGATGACCGTATTGCCTTCAGTTCCAAAAAAATAGAAATCATTGGGATGCCGGTATCCAAAGACCACACCACACTTATCAAATTTGGCCAGGGGGGTGAAATCAACTTCGATTTTATAGTCACTCCACAAAGAATCTCCGGAGACTATCAGGGGATGGGTGACCAGGCTCAGGGGTTCATTCTGAGGATCCAGGTTGGAAAAGGTCTGGACCAGGAAGGTGCTATCCCCTTCCCTGCGTATCTCCCAGGCATTATTGAAACCCTCCTGTCTGAGCGAAGTTGCAACGGACCATTGTCCGGCCATGCCCCTGCCTGACTGTAAATAGATGGCTGGATTGGTCGAATCAGCCAGAGGCACCACTGCCGGATTGAGTGCTTCCAAACCATCTGAAAAAACAGTGGTCTGCATCACGTTTCCAGAGCAGGAATAAATCAGGATAAGCAGCAGAATAGGCAGAAACCTTGTTTTCACAGGTCCGGCGGTTGTGTTTAGGGGTTAGGGTTGTAAATATACACTTAAATCATCGCCCTTCCCAATTTCACCTCTTTAAAAGAATCTTTAATATATTTACATGCAGAAGGAAAAACTGGAATGCACCTAAAACCTATTTTGCTACTTCTTATACTGGGTCAATCACTGGTTGCTCAAACCCCTGTGGTCATTACTGACCTTTACCCAAGGGCAGTCATTAAAGATCCTCAGCAATTCTATATCATTGACTCCAAGTGCAATATAGAGCCGGCCGAACTCTTTTCGGGTATGTTGGACAATGGCTTTCGTAAATTAAATTTCCGCAATCATGACCTTGCCAGGCTGAATGAAAATCCCGAAAACTGCATCTGGTTCCGGTTTTACCTGGTCAACAATACCGACCGCCAGTTCTCCTTTCACCTGCAACCCAAGCGATTTTCCGAGTTCAATGAATTCCGGATCTACCAGAAACTCAGAAACGGCAAGATCATTTCCGGAAAATCGGGAAGCAAAGTGATTCCTAACAACAAGGATATAAATATCAGTGGTTCTGATGACCTCCTCATATTCATCCCCCCCGACGAAGTGGATACCCTCTACCTGAGGGTCTCACTATCTGCAGATTCGGATCTTCAAAAACTGACATTCAAGGTCTCCACACAAAACAGTGTATTGCAGAAAGACCGTTCCAAAAGGATATTATTCGGGATATTTGTGGGAATCATGTTAATCATGATCCTCTACCACATTCCCCTGTTTGTTAAAGGGCGGGAGAACAGCTATCTCTTCTACATCCTTTACATCATGGCATTTCTGCTCTTTTTAATTAACAAGGAGGGATATATTTACGAGATATTCCCCCGCATTACTACAGCACCGGTCACACCCTTGCTGGCGCAGATTTTCCTGCTTTTCTTCCTTCTCTTTGGCAGGTCATACCTGGATACCAGGAATACGCTTCAGTCCTGGGACACCATCCTGCTGATGGCAGTCTGGTTCACAGTGGGCGGACTGATCCTGAGTTTTGCCATCATCCTGCTTCAGAGCCTGGATGTCATGGTACCCGGGTTTATTCAGAGGGGAGCCCTCGCCATTAACATCGTGTCGGTCATCGGATCACTATTCCTGGCTATTGTGCCGGCCATGATCCTGACCAGGGAGAACTTTCAGCCCGCACGCTACTTTCTCTTTGCAAACGTCTTCCTGATCCTTGGAATCGCCATTATCCTGATCCTGGGAAATCCTACAGATATCACGGGGAATGAAAATAAGATCCCCATAAAGGAGCAGAAACACCCCCTTGGCAAGCACAGTCTTGAACTGGGAGTCACCCTTCAAATACTCGCATTCTCCATCGGTTTAAGCGAACGGATCAACCTGTTAAAGAAGGGCAAGGAGGTGGCCCAGCGAAGAATCATCGACCAGCTGAGGGAGAATGCAGCCCTTAAAGACAAAGTAACCCGTGAGCTGGAAGATAAGGTGAAGGAGCGGACACACGAGATTCAGAGTCAAAAGGAGCATATCGAGAAACAGAACAAAGAGATCAAGTACAGTTTCGACTACGCGAAGAAGATCCAGAGTACTGTGTTACCACAACATGACGTCTTTGATAACCTGTTTGGTGAGCATTTTATCTTCTTCAAACCAAAGGATATTGTGAGTGGTGACTTCTACTGGGTCTCACAGAGAGAGCAGAAGATTGTGCTCACCGCGGCAGACTGTACAGGACACGGAGTTCCGGGGTCACTAATGAGCATGCTGGGAATCACCATGTTACACGAAATCGTCAACGAAAAAAACGTAATGCATACAGAGGAGATCCTGAGTCAGCTGCGTCTGAGTATTGCACGCACTCTGAAGCAGGAGGGTAAGATCGGTGAGCAGAAAGACGGGATCGACATGGCATTGATGATCTACGACCCAGCCACACACCTGTTGGAGTTTTCCGGTGCCAATAACCCGATCTACATCATCCGCAACGGTGAAATGCTGGAGTACAAAGGGAACAACATGCCGGTGGCATTTTACGATAAGATGTCCGATTTTACCCGCCATACCATTGAGATGAAGAAGGGTGACAGGGTCTATATGTTTACCGACGGATTCCCCGACCAGTTTGGCGGTCCGCAGGGCAAAAAATTTAAGTACAGGCCCTTCAAGGATCTGCTTCTTGAGGTGAACGAAAGGCCCATGGAGGAGCAGCAGAGAATCCTGAGCCTGATCTTCGATGAGTGGAAAGGGGACCTGAGCCAGATTGACGATGTTCTTGTGATCGGATTAAAGCTTTAGTCCTTTAGTGCTTCACCTTTTTTTCCTTTCTTTGTAGCTTCATTTATAACCCAATTATAATGGCCAAAGTATTAACCAGTAAGGAAGAGAATTATGCGCAGTGGTACAATGACCTGGTGTTGAAATCAGGGCTGGCTGAAAACTCGGCAGTCAGAGGTTCTATGGTCATCAAACCCTATGGCTATGCCATCTGGGAGAAAATGAAAGCTGAACTGGACCGGAAGTTCAAGGAGACCGGTCATGAAAATGCATATTTCCCCCTTTTTATCCCTAAATCATTCTTCAGCAGGGAAGCAGAACATGTGGAGGGTTTTGCCAAAGAGTGTGCAGTGGTAACCCATTACCGTTTGAAAACAGATGAGAAAAACGGGGGACTCGTCGTTGACCCTGATGCCAAGCTGGAAGAGGAGCTGATTGTTCGCCCCACATCAGAAACCATCATATGGAATACCTATAAAAACTGGGTTCAATCCTACCGTGACCTGCCTATCCTGATAAACCAGTGGGCCAATGTGGTCCGTTGGGAGATGCGCACCAGGTTGTTCCTGCGAACTGCTGAATTCCTGTGGCAGGAGGGTCATACAGCTCATGCCACCAGGGAGGAGGCCGAGAAGGAGACCATGCAGATGCTCCGTGTCTATGAGGAGTTTGCTGAGAATTTTCTGGCCATCCCGGTAATTGTGGGCCACAAGACCGAATCGGAGAAATTTGCCGGCGCCGTCGATACACTTACCATTGAAGCACTCATGCAGGATGGAAAGGCACTGCAGGCCGGCACCTCCCACTTCCTGGGCCAGAACTTTGCGAAGGCATTTGATGTGCAATTCACAAACAGGGAGGGGAAGCTGGATCATGTCTGGGCCACCTCATGGGGCATGACCACGCGCATGATTGGGGCACTGATCATGGCACATTCCGACGACAACGGGCTCATCCTGCCCCCCAGGGTAGCTCCCATCCAGGTAGTTATTGTCCCCATTTACAGGGGGGCCGATGAATTCCCGGCCATTGCCGAGGTTGCCAACCGGATTAAGGCGCAGCTGACTGCACTGGGTATCTCGGTAAAGTTTGATGACCGCGACACCCAGAAACCGGGATGGAAATTTGCAGAATATGAGCTGAAAGGCGTTCCTGTCAGACTTGCCCTGGGACCGAGAGACATAGAGAACGGAAATGTTGAACTGGCCCGCCGCGACACCCTGGAGAAGAGGGTGCTTCCACAGGAGGGAATTGCCCAATATATCCAGGAACTGCTGGAGGAGATCCAGGAGAGTATCTACCAGAAAGCGCTGACCTTCAGGAACAAAAACACCCACAAAGTGGACACATGGGAGGAGTTGACCGACGTACTGGAAAACAAGGGAGGATTTGCCCTGGCTCACTGGGACGGAACCCGAGAGTCGGAAGATAAGATTAAGAAGACCAAAGCCACCATCCGCTGCCTTCCCCTGAACCCTGAAGATGAGTCCGGGAAGTGTGTGGTCAGCGGAAAACCTTCCAAACGCAGGGTGGTCATAGCCAAAGCATACTAATTCTACCTAACTACCTAACTAACATACAATGAAATCCAGGATCTTAATAGTGAATATGATGGCAGCAGTGCTGCTTCTGTTTAACGGTTGCAACCAGAAAGAGAGTATCTCTGACCTCTTCTCGGGCACCCTGCCAAAGATTCAAATCTCCGGAGGTGAATCTCCCTCCTATTGTGAACCCAGGTCCCTTTTCATCAGGCTGATGGATGATCAGGTTGAACTGGATGGATCACGGTATCCCATCGATCGCCTGTCAGAAACAGGCGACACAATCTCATTCTCTGCCAGCTTTCCCCTGAGCCCCAATGTTTCTGTTACCGGGTTGAGCTATCACAAAACCGGGCAGACCCTGACCCTTGAGCTGGGGTCGCTGGAAAAAAAGGTTGAACTGGAACTGTTCGATGAGATGATAAAAAGGAAAGCTGCGGCATTTGCTCAGGTAGACCTCACAGCAGATATTTCACACCTGTCTGACAGGCAGAAGAAGATGCTTGGACTGCTGTTCCGTGTTGCCGATATCATGGAGAACCTTTACTGGGCCCAGGTATTCCCCGACAGGGATGCAGCCCTGGGAGCCATGGTCAACCAGGAGCTGGCACAGTTCTTTACAATCAACTACGGCCCATGGGAACGTCTGAACGGGAACCTGCCCTACCTGCCTGACTACGGACCCAAACCTGCCGGATCGGGGTACTACCCTTCAGATATGACTAAAGAGGAGTTCGAGGCCCTGGATGACACGGCCAAAACGAGCCTCTATACACTGATCACCCGCAATGCTGAGGGCAACCTTGAGGTGATACCCTACCATGTGGCCTATGCAGACCAGGTGGAAGAGGCTGCTGAACTGCTAAACCAGGCTGCTGAACTGGCCGAAGACGATGGTTTTAAAAAATACCTGGAGTTAAGGGCCAAAGCGCTCCTGACCGATGACTACCTGGCTTCCGATATGGCCTGGATGGATATGAAGCACAACGAAATCGATTTCGTTGTAGGGCCCATCGAGAATTACGAAGATGCCCTCTATAACTACAAAGCTGCCCATGAGTCATTTATCCTGATCAAGGACAAGGAGTGGAGTGAAAAGCTGGCCTTTATCGCTTCGGTCCTCCCGGAGATGCAAAAAATCCTTCCGGTACCCACGGAATATAAACAAGAGGTTCCCGGAAGCGACTCCGACCTGGGTGCCTACGATGTGATCTACTATGCAGGCGACTGCAATGCAGGAAGCAAGACCATTGCCATTAACCTGCCAAATGACGAACGGGTCCATGCCAGCAAAGGATCCAGGAAACTGCAATTGAAGAATGCCATACGCTACAAGTTTGAAGAGATCCTGGTTCCCATCAGCAATGTGCTGATCGATGAATCGCAGCGTGAACATGTAACCTTTGACGCATTTTTTGAGAACACCATGTTTCACGAAGTGGCACACGGACTGGGAATCAACCAGACCCTTGACGGTTCGGGGACAGTCCGCGCAGCACTAAAGGAGCAGTACAGCGCCCTGGAAGAGGGAAAGGCTGATATCCTTGGCCTCTACCTGATCACCAAAATGACCGAGATGGGCATGCTTGGAGAGAAGGAGCTGATGGACAACTACGTAACTTTCATGGCCAGCATCTTCCGAAGCATCCGGTTCGGCGTGGCCAGTTCGCACGGAAAAGCCAACATGATTCGTTTCTACTATTTCCAGGAGATCGGTGCCTTCTCCAAAGATGTGACCAACGGTACCTATAAAATCGACTTTGAACAGATGCAGGTGGCCATGAACGAACTTGCCAAACTGATCATTACCACCCAGGGAGACGGAGATTACGAGCTGGCCAAAACTCTGGTGGATGAATCGGGCTTCATCCGCGAGGAGCTTCAGCAGGACCTTGACCGGTTGGAGGAGCTGAGTATACCGGTGGATATTGTTTTCAACCAGGGCCCCCAACTCCTCGGACTGGAGTAGTCACCAATCACCCTCACCAGTCACCCTCACCAGTCACCAATCACCAGTCACCAGTCACCAATCAAAGATTTCTGGAAGATTTTGAACCTATGCCCCAATCTGTTGTTATCTGTTAAAAGGATGTTAAACACTATAAATAAAAACAGAAAATGGCAGTATTAGTAGGAAAAAAAGCACCCTCGTTCAGTGCACCCGCAGTTGTAAACGGAGGTGAATTTGTTGAAGATTTCTCATTGGAGCAGTTTGTAGGAAAGAAGTATGTAATTTTCTTTTTCTACCCGGCCGACTTCACCTTTGTATGCCCCACAGAGCTCCTGGCCTTCCAGGAGAAGATTGCAGCATTCGAAGAGCGTGATGTGGCAGTGATTGGCTGCTCTGTAGATTCAAAATTCTCCCACTGGAAATGGCTTCAGACCGAACTGAAGGATGGTGGCATCAAAGGCGTCAAGTACCCGCTGGTGGCAGACAATGCCATGACCATCGCTGAGAACTACGATGTATTAGCAGGAACCTGGGACTATACCGAAGAGGGTGAGGCCACATTTGTGGGCGTACCCGAGGCCTACCGCGGATTGTTCCTGATTGATAAAAAAGGTGAGGTGCGTCACCAGCTGGTCAATGACATGCCCCTTGGAAGGAGTGTGGAAGAGGCGCTGCGGCTTGTGGATGCCCTCCAGTACAGCGAGGAGCACGGGGAGGTATGCCCGGCCAACTGGAAAAAAGGCGACAAAGCCCTGAAAGAGACCCAGGTCTCCATCGCCTCCTACCTGGGCGATAAGTAGCAGAGAAGCCCTTTTACCGGGGACTTTTAACT